>JBMYTY010000023.1:0-11461 GCA_049604855.1 Gammaproteobacteria bacterium
GCCTTGAGAAGCTCCTCAACGAGAAAAAGAAACTTCGCGAAGAGGAGAAGAACCTGCGTAACCGTATGAACGTTATCGAGGATCTGCAATTCAGCCGCCCCCTTGCGGTCTACCTGTTCGATTCCCTGGCGCGCCTGGTTCCGGAGGACATCTACCTGAGTTCAATCACCCAGACCGACGCCGCGGTGAAGATCGAGGGCACATCGACCTCCGCCACCTCGGTCTCCGATTTCATGCGCCGACTGAACGATTCACCTCGTTTCGGCAAACCCACCCTGGAAAGCATCACCGGCAAACAGGGGGGCAGCGTCCCGATCAACGTTTTCACGCTCACCGTCAACCAGGTGATTCAGAAACCGGACGGCAAATCCAAGTAAGCATCCACGCGACGGAACCCGACCACCCGAACAATCAGAAAGCTCCATCCATAGCGCCATGAATTTCAACGAGATCAACATCAACGAACTCGACCTGCAAAACGTCGGAAGCTGGCCTTTCGTCGCACGCATAGTCGCAGTCGCGATCGTCTTCGTCGCCGTCCTCGCGGGCGGGTTCATCTTCATGGTTCAACCCCAGCTTGACGCCCTGGAGGAAGCGGAGGGACAGCAGACCAAGCACCAGAAGAAGCTTGAACGTGTGCAAAGGCAACAGGTCGACCTGGATGCATTCCGCGACTACCTGAAAGACATGGAGACCAGCTTCGGGGCCATGCTGCGCCAGCTCCCTCCAGCGGCCGAGGTGGAGAATCTGGTCGAGGACATCACACAGACGGGGCTTGCCAATCAGCTGATTTTTGACAAGTTCATCCCCGGCACCGCCCAGCGCCGGGCCTTCTACGCCCAATTACCGATCAACATCGAAGTCTCCGGGTCCTATCACCAACTCGGTCACTTCGTAAATGGCGTCGCCTCTCTACCCCGCATGGTGACGCTGCACAACATCCGCGTCAGCGATGCCGCGAAAGGCTCCAATCTGCTGTCCATGAAAGCCGAAGCACGCATCTACTGGTACACCACGCGCGGTGGACGCGGATGATGGTCCGGGTCAGACGCAAACCTCTGGGCTCGATTCCCGCGCGTGCCGTGGTGCTGGGTTGCGCCCTGGCCCTGGGGGCCTGCTCATCGACGCAAACCGACCTAGAGCGTTTTGTATCGAAGGTCAAAGCCCGCAAGAAACAACCCATACCCACGGTCCCCGAGCTCAAGAGTTACCCCGGGTTCAGCTATGCCTCCGAGGAATTGCGCAATCCGTTCAAGCCCTTGAAACGGGAGCAGTCGACCGACGACGTGGCCGGCGGAATCAAACCCGACCAGAATCGCCCCAAGGAGCCCCTGGAGGCTTTCGCGCTCAACCGACTCACTCTGGTCGGCATCATCCAGCAACCGGACGCTTCCTGGGCGCTGATCCGGGCACCCGGTGGCGAGATACACCGCGTCGGCCAGGGCAACTACCTAGGCCGCAACGACGGACAAATCGTGGACATCGGCGCACAGGAACTCACGCTGAGCGAAATCATTCCTGACGGATTGGGTGGCTGGCGAAAACAAGACACAAATTTCGGGATGCCGCAAAACGACGGCTGATTGCCCGGGAGTCGAATGCCATGAATATATTTCATCGTACATGCACGAAACGGATGGGACCCGGCCGGGGTTGGCTGATGGGGACCCTGATGCTCTCCCTGTTCGCCACCGCGACGGCGCAGGCGGCAGGCTTGATCGACGCGGTCCGCGCCGTTCCCATGGGCCAGCAAAGCGTCGAGATCGGATTCCAGGTGAAAGGCTTGGGCGAAAAACCCCGTTCCTTCTCCGTATCCGAACCCCCGCGCGTGATTCTGGATTTCTCCGAGACCAAAAGCGCCCTGGAGAGCGTCACCCAGAACATCAATATCGGCGTGGTCCGTACCATGGACGTGGTCTCCGCCGGCACCCGCACCCGGGTGGTCATCAATCTCAATGAGACCGCGCACGCCGACCTCCGTCGCGACGGTGATTTCCTGTTCGTCACCCTGACTCGCGTAGACGCGGCCCCTGTCGGGGCCAACTCTCCCGATCCGGAGACACCCGAACCAGCCCCCGGTGCGGCGCAACCCGAGGCGCCTACCCTCACGGACGAAACCCCATCCGATCGGATGATCACGGACATTCAGTTTCGGCGGGGCACATCCGGTGAAGCCCGCCTGCTGGTTTCCCTGGCCGACCCCAGTTCATCGGTGGACATCAAGGAGGAACGCGACAAGCTCACAATCGATTTCATCGGTAACGAGTTACCACCCGACCTTCAACGCCGCTTGGATGTGACCGACTTCGGGACCGTGGTCAGCTTCGTGGACACGTTCATGAACGGCAACAATGTGCGCTTCTCCATCGACACCACCAATGCCTACACCCACGTCGCTTACCAGACAGGCAACCTCTACACCATTGAGCTTTCCAAGCTGGAAAGCGCCGCGGATGCCAACGAAGAGGACAACATCGAGTTCAGCGGCGAACGCCTGTCCCTCAACTTCCAGAGCATATCCACCCGCGCAGTGCTGCAGATCATCGCGGATTTCACCGGCCTGAACATCGTCGTCAGCGGTTCCGTGGCCGGCGAATTGACCCTGCGCCTCAAGAATGTCCCGTGGGACCAGGCATTGGACATCATCCTGCGCTCCGAAGGATTGAGCATGCGCCGCAACGGCAATGTCGTTCTCGTCGGCACGACGGCGGAAATGGCAGAGCAGGAACGTCTTGAACTCGAATCCCAGGGTCAGTTGTCGGAGATCGCCCCGCTACGCAGTGAGACCTTCCGCATCAAGTACTCCTCCGCCGAGGAAATCGCCGGCATCATCACCGGTGATGGTGGCGGTGGCGGCGAAGACGAAGGCGGCCCGGCGCTCCTTTCCAATCGCGGCGCAGCCATCTGGGCCACCCGAACCAACCTGCTGATCGTTTACGACACGGCCGACCGTCTTGACCAGATCCGCGGTCTGATCAACAAGCTCGACATTCCGGTGCGTCAGGTTCTGATCGAGTCGCGCATCATCAACGTGGACGACAACTTCGCGCGCGAACTGGGCACGCGTTTCGGCTTCGGGCACATCGACGATGAAGCCACCAATAACCGCACCCTGGTGCTTTCGGGTCGTACCGAGGGTGTGTTGGATCCGATTTCCGGGTCCCCGCAATCCAATATCACCACGAACAGCACGGAATCGTTGATCACCAGCCTGCCGGCGGCGGCCATCGGTGGATTCAGCCCGGCATCCATCTTCGCGGTGGTGGGCGAACACGGAAAAGGTCTGCTCCAGTTGGAACTGTCCGCCCTGGAGCAGGACGGACGGGCCGAGACGGTATCAGCCCCCCGCGTGGTGACCGCCGACCAGCAGGAAGCCAGCATTCAACAGGGTTTCCTGATCCCCTTCCAGGAGGCCTCATCCAGTGGGGCCACCTCCACCTCGTTCCAGGAAGCGACCCTGAGCCTGACGGTCACGCCATCCATCACGCCGGATGATCAGATCGTCATGCAATTGAGCGTGACGGATGACCAGCCCTCGGCAACGGGTGGCACCATCTCCACCCGGAGCGTGGACACCAACGTGCGCGTCTCCGACGGCGAAACCGTCGTATTGGGTGGTGTTATGAAATCCACCAGCAACGAAACCACCACCAAAGTCCCCCTGCTGGGTGACATACCCATTCTCGGGCGCCTGTTCCAACACCGCGGTGTCGTCGATACCAAGAGTGAGTTGTTGGTGTTCATCACACCGAACATCCTTCCCGAAACCAGCCAGTAGCCACCCACCGGTGTTCAGGAGCTATCCACCGGTGTGAGGAACGGCGGTGTGATAAACGTCAGCCCAGCCCCAACCGGTTCCAGACGGCGCTCGGGCTGACGGTCGCGAAACAGGGCGATGGCTGCGAAGCGATCCCCGCATAGGGACACTCGCGTTTGAAACAGGGCGCGCATTCGTAATCCACCCGGGCGTGGTCCTGCCCACGCCCCACCGTGCCCGTACGCGCCGGATCGGTCGCACCATAGATACACACCTGCCGCACCGCGAGGGCCGCCGCGAGGTGCGACAAACCGGTATCCACCGAGATCACTCCGCGCGCTCCGGCCAACAAACCCGAGACTGTCCGCAGATCCATACGTGGCAACACCCGGGCGGCATCATGGGCCAGGGCCAGGCGCTCGGCCCTCTGCCGCTCGCCATCGTTCCCCCAGGGCAGTGCCACCTTGAGCCCCGCATCTCCGGCCATCCGGACCAGAGCGGCCCAATCCCCTTCGGGATAGTGTTTCGTCGCCCAAGTGGTGCCGTGCAGGAACACCACATAGTCACCTTCGACCGGGCTTGGCAGATGCATCGATTCCAATCCGAACTCAGGCACGGACTCAGGCAACGCATATCCCAATGCACCCGCGAACAATCGCCTGACCCGCTCGACGGCATGCAGCCCCCTGGGCACGACAATGCGCCGGTCGTAGGCCAGAGAAGCCAGTGGCTCACGTGCCGAGCGCCAGGACAAACCCACCTTCGTGCCCCGCGCCTTACGGGTCAGCCATGCGCTCTTCAGCAGGCCCTGGGCATCAATGACTCGATCATAGCGACGACCCCGAAAGCGTTCCCTGAAGCGTTCCCATTCACCACTTTGCCGTGCCGCGGACCAATCCTTGCGCCAACGACGCAACGCCACGGGGATCACACGCTCAACCGCCGGGTGCCACGCCGGAACCTCGGCAAAGGCCTCCTCCACCACCCAGTCAAAACGGATGCCGTCGAACCGACCCGCTGCATCCGTCAGGGCGGGCAGGGTGTGGACAACATCGCCCAGGGAGGAGGTCTTGACGACCAGCACGCGCTGCATGGGGTGTGTACTTGCCACGATCGATTAGGGTTATAAGGGAACGGGACGCCCCAAGGCGGTTGACGCTCGTCAATACTAGCACCCGACCCCCCACCTAAAGTGGCGCGCATGGCTATAGCACTCTCTCACGCGGGCGGTCTTCCCTTCCCTCATCAGCGCAAGGCAGACATGTCGCAGGACACCGTTTTCGACCTGGACCTCATCAAGCGGTACGACACCGCGGGGCCCCGATATACCTCCTACCCCACAGCCGTTCAGTTCACCGAGAACTTCGGCGAACCGGAGTACCGGCGCGCCGCCGGGCACGGCAACCTCGATCCGATCCCGCGCCCGCTCTCGCTCTATTTCCACATCCCCTTCTGCGACACGGTCTGCTACTACTGCGCCTGCAACAAGGTGGTTACCAAGCACCGTGACCGTGCCGCGCCCTACCTCGCCAACCTGCACCGCGAAATCGAGTTGCAGTCCGAGTTGTTCGACACCGACCGGAAAGTCGATCAGCTCCACTGGGGGGGCGGCACACCCACATTCATCAGTCACGACGAGATGCGCGCCCTCATGGGCAAGACGCGCGAACACTTCGACCTACACGATGACGACACGGGTGAGTACTCCATCGAAATCGATCCGCGCGAGGCCGGTGGCGACACCCTGGCCCTGCTGCGCGAACTGGGCTTCAATCGCCTCAGCCTGGGCGTGCAGGACTTCGACCCGGTGGTGCAGAAGGCCGTCAACAGGATTCAACCGGAGGACCAGACCCTCGGCGTGCTTGATGCGGCGCGCGCCAATGGCTACCGCTCCGTCAGCGTCGACCTGATCTACGGCCTGCCTCACCAGAGCGTGGCGGGCTTCGACCGCACCCTGGACAAGATCATCGAAGCCTCGCCCGACCGGCTCAGTGTCTTCAACTACGCGCACCTGCCCGAGCGTTTCAAACCACAACGGCGCATCAACGGTGACGACCTGCCCTCCGCGGCGGAAAAACTCGACATCCTCGGCCATACCATCGCCAAGCTGACCGATGCAGGCTACGTCTACATCGGCATGGACCACTTCGCCAAACCCGGTGACGAACTGGCCCGGGCCCAACGCGACGGCACGCTCTATCGCAATTTCCAGGGTTACTCGACCCACGCGGAGTGCGACCTGGTGGGCATGGGTATCACCTCCATCGGCATGGTCTGCGAAACCTACAGCCAGAACGTGAAGACCCTGGAGGCCTACGACGAACGCATCCAAGCCGGTCACCTACCGGTCGAACGTGGCTACCGCCTGACCGCTGACGACCTCATCCGTCGCGATGTCATCACCCAGCTGATCTGTCATTTCTCCCTGGACACACGGGCTATAGAAGACCGACACGACCTGGAGTTCTGGCACTACTTCGAAGACGCTCTGCCGACCCTCAACCAGATGGCCGATGATGGCCTGCTGGACTTCCACGACGCGCGCATCGAAGTCTCGCCTCGCGGTCGGCTCCTGATCCGCAATATCTGCATGGCCTTCGACGCCTACCTCAGCCCGCAACAACCGGCCACCCGGTTCTCGCGCGTGATCTGAGGCCCCGACCCCGCCCCGCCTCCGCCCCGTTCAGCGCCACACGCCCACTTCCACCCGGACCCGCTCGTTGCGCGCCGCATGAGGGGCCAAACCGGCGACCCGGGCGTACAGGGAACGGCCCCGTCCGAGCATGACCGACGGGAACAGGTTGGCTCCCCGCGGCAGATAGCCCAACTTCCGTCCCCGCCAGGCCACCATCACCGCGTGGGGGTCGTGCGGGTTGTCGGGCTCGGCGATCAACTCCAGGGATTCACCTTCACGCAGCATACCGTCCAGATCCGGCGCCTCATGGTGACGATACCCCGCCAAACCCACCATCTGCAGGGTGACGGCCTGATCACGGGGCACCACCGGGGGTTCCAGGGGAAGATCGAACTGTGTGCTGGGTTTTCTGCGGTACATGAAGATGCCCTTTCAGGAACTCTGAACGTGGACGTATTGTTCCCCGCGCACAAACTCAAACCATGAGTCCGCCCCATCCGATGCCCAAGGTATTGCCCAACCTGCGCCCCGCTCCCATCGCCTTCGGCGCCATCGTGGTCGATTTGGGCGGCACCTTGATCTCCAGCTACGCCTTGCTGATCGTCTACATCCAGGTCCAACTCAACTCCGGGGTTCTGACGCCCCTGGACCTGGAGGCCGATAACGGACGCGCACTCACGGACCTGTTCCTCAACGATCCCATGGCAATGGTCCTGTCCTTGCTGCTGGGGCTGCTGATGACCGCCACGGGCGGATTCTGGGCCGCGCGCATGGCCGGACGCCTGGAACTGTTTCATGGCTTGGCGGCGGGCATGGTGTCGCTACTCGCCGGGGAGATCCTTTTCCGCGACGGGGGCTCCCTGCCGCTCTGGTACAGCGTCGTTGGCTACGGCTTGCATCTACCACTGGCCGTGGCGGGAGCCTGGTTGGCGCGCGAGCGCAAAGCCCAAACGCCGCCGCACGAATAAGCGTCAGAGCCGATCGGCGAAATAATCCACCGTCTTGTGCAGCCCATCACGGATCGGCGTCGACGGTTCCCAATCCAAGGCGTCACGCGCCGCCGAGATATCCGGCCGACGCCGCACCGGGTCATTCCGTGGCAGGGCCTCAAAGCGGATATCCACCCGCGCGCCGGTCAGTTCCCGCACCATCTCGGCCAGTTCAAGAATGCTGTACTCATCGGGATTGCCCAGGTTCAGCGGCCCATGCGCGCTACTGCCCATGAACCGCACCATGGCCTCGATCATGTCGTCCACGTAGCAGAAGGAACGGGTCTGACTGCCGTCGCCATAGATGGTCAGGTCCTTACCACTCAGGGCCTGGACGATGAAATTCGACACCACGCGCCCGTCGTTGGGATGCATGTTGGGGCCGTAGGTGTTGAACAGGCGGGCCACCTTGATGTCCAGGCCATGCTGCTTGTTGTAGTCGAAGAACAGGGTCTCCGCGCAGCGCTTGCCCTCGTCGTAACAGGCCCTTGGCCCGATGGGATTCACGTTGCCCCAATAGTCCTCGGTCTGTGGATGCACCGCCGGATCGCCGTACACCTCGGAGGTGGAGGCCTGAAAGATCCGCGCCCCCAAACGCTTGGCAAGGCCCAGCATATTGATCGCGCCGTGCACGGAGGTCTTGGTGGTCTGCACCGGATCGTGCTGGTAGTGGATGGGCGAAGCGGGACAGGCCAGGTTGTAGATCTCGTCCACTTCCACGTAGAGCGGGAAGGTCACATCGTGACGCATGAACTCGAAATGCGGGTCGCTGAGCAGGGGACGGATGTTGTCGCGATGACTGGTGAAGAAGTTGTCCACGCACAAGACGTCATGGCCATCGTCCACCAAGCGGCGGCAGAGATGGGAGCCGATAAATCCCGCTCCCCCGGTGACCAGAACCTGCTTATTCATCATTCGCTTTTCCGTCTGTTCGTTATTCGCGGACAAGGAAACCCTCTCCTTGTCGCGGTGGTGGGCTGTACGGAACCGAAGACGGGAACGCCCCGCAACGGATGGCAGGCGCGATGAAAGCACCACCGGGTCAAACAGGGAAGCACGGAGGGGGAAAAAGAAAAGGCCCGGGAGAGACATCCGGGCCTTTTCGACCGCCTTGTGGCGGCTTGGGGGGTCGACAGTTCCCCTGAGGAGACATACTCAGTTTATGGAGCAGCCACGGTCGGGGAACTGACACACGTCAAGACTCGAAGCCGCCACGCTCGGTGAACCCCGCCTGGCTGCCACGTCGTGTCTTACTGGGGCTGCTGATCCTCATTTGGCTCCTGGCCCTGCTCCACAACTGGCTCCTCGCCCCGGATCGGGGTGACATCAGCCGTGACCGGCGCGACTGGCTCTCCGGTCGTTTCACTCCCATTGAATCCGGTCTGAATCCGGCCCAAAAGACGCGCATGAGCGCGCATCGTGCGCTCGATATCCGATTTCAGTTTCGCCCGTTTCGCCTTCTTATCCTCGGCGTTTGAGCCTTCTTCGCCATCGATCGCTTTCGCCCGAGCCGCGTATTGGTCAAGCAGGGTATTCAATCGGCGATCCAACTGATCCAGTTGATCGATATCGATGGTGCGTCCCGTCTGACTCTCTGTCTCCGGTGCGAGCTTGCCCCCCGCCAGGGCGGCGAGCTGACCGAGAACGGCGGGGCTCAGACTGGTGGTGTTCTCCAGCAGATTCGCAACCCCATTAACCGATGCCTCCAGCAGATTCTGATAGGCCTCAAGCAATGCGCCAGGGTCGTTTTCGAAGGACTTAAGGTTCCAGTTGCCCACATTGTCCTTGATGAAGGCCATGTTCACATCGCCCCGACCACTGGCGAACACCGTGTTCACATTCGTCCAGTAATGGTCTTCGAGGAGCTGTTCATAGGCCCGGGTTCGGTTGCGAATGGCCAGAACACCCGCTGAGTTATCGTCCTCGTATCCTGCAGCCTCCCAGGCGAAGACCCGATCCGCCCGGGCCGCCTTGGTATCGCGGATGAACACACTGGTCGGCTGGGTGGAGGTGCTCAGCGTAGCCGCGTTGTAGTCGCTGATCTTCTCGCGGGGCCCGCGCAACTCGAGGATATCCACACGGGTCTGATTCGCGGCGCAGCCATTGTCCTTGGCCTGTTCCGGATCCGCTTCACAGGCCTTCAGATCGGCCTTCGCATCATTGAGCTCACCCGCAAATTTCTCCCGGAATGCATCGAAGGCGATTTGTCGGCGTACCAAGGCGTCGGAATTCGCCTTCAGCTCGTTGCTGAACTCAGCCAGCGCCAGACGGAACCCGGTCAGGGTCACACCCACCTTGCCGTCCAGGGGAGCCCCATGGATACGCTTGGCGGCCCAGAATTGCTCAGCGGCCTTCATGCGTGCGACGAGAGAACCGAGGCCCACGATAAACTCGCGATAGGAATCACAGTTGACCTCACTGGAATTCGCACCAGGGGATTTCGCACCAGGGCCACAAACCTTGGCCAGTCGCACCACGTCGCCCCGGGTCTCCACATACGCGAGCAATCGGGCTGAGCTTGTCTTGAAATCACAGGCCTGATGTTGAATCGCCAACAAATAACCCGCATCCGCGCTTTCAACGTTCTGGGACTGACTGACACAGCTCTCCGGGTCACCGCTTCGGCTGCTTGTCACGACCGAGGCAGCGGGTGTTTTTACGGGCGACAAAGTCGCTGCATCGACCTGGATATTGCCCATGATCTCACCCAGCGACTCCAACAATCCGGAAATCGCCCCGAATTGATCGAAATAATTCTGTGAGAGCGGCCCCTTGTAGACATCGACCTCGATGCGCATGGATGCGCCACCGGAGAAACTCGAAACACCGCTGGAAACCGTACTGCATCCGGCGGATAGCATAAGAGGCAGCGTGAGCGCCGCCAGAACGGAGAAACGAAGCTTCGTCATCATTGCTGCTCTCCCTGGTAAGCCGCACGCACCTTCTCGACCAACTGCTGAGCCCAATCGGCGTCTTCACCAGGCTCACCCTCCGCCTCCAGAGCCGCAACCGCGGCATTGGCCCCGATCACCTGGCCCTCGAGCATGAGCAATCCGACGCTGGGATCGTTGTGTGACTTCTGCATCCGCGCGACCCGTTGCAGGGAACCGATCAACGGCCGCGCGCTGGTGCTCATGGCCATGACCAGGCGCTCATCGGGATTGAGCTCGCGCCACCCCTCGGGCCCCCATAACTGGAACCCTCGGGCCGCCTTGGCGCTTCCTGAACAGCCCGCATTCGCATCGGTCAGCGCCGCATAACTGGCCTGGGTTTCCGACAGGGATTTCCCAAACGGTTCGACCTCCGAGGCCCTGAGCGTTCCGGACTCAAACTTGATCTCGGTGTACAGCGCCGGGGCCTTGCCCGTCATGCGGAAGCGATACAGGGAGTCCACACGCGGAGCGGCGGTGAGGGTGGTGCCATCCGCCGTTACGCACTGGTCGACGATGCGCAGATAGTGGGTGGTCCGGAAACGGACGAACTCATCCACGTTAGCCGGGTCGGTGCCGGTACGAACCTGCATGGAAGCCGGGGTGGAGCACGCCCCCAGAACGAGGGCGGCGAGCGCCGTTGCCGCCATCTGGGCGGTCTTTCCTGCCGGGAGAATCATCCGCTCTCCTCCTTGTCGTTATTGCGTTATGACCGCTGTCACTTACGGCTCCTGATCGACACAGCCGGAGATGGACAGCACCTCGCTATCCACGCTGGCCCGAACGGAAACGGGATTTGGATGGGGGGTTCCCCTACATCCGCGAGCTCACTATCCGTGAACACGATCGGTCGCAACGCGGGTGGAACCACCCACTCCAAACGAAAAACGCCGCTTACCCGGCGGGCAAGCGGCGTTCGTGTTGACCTTGGAGGCCTTTAGAACACCAGGTTCATCATCACCATCATGACCACCAGGAAGAGGATGGTCATGACACCACCGGCGCGCATGAAGTCCGGCACGCGGTAACCCGCCGGGCCCATGATCAGGGCATTCACCTGGTGGGTGGGCAGGATGAAGGCATTGGAGGTCGCCAGCGCGATGATCAGTGCGTACATCACCGGGTTGGCGCCAGTGGCCATGGCGATGGA
>JBMYTY010000024.1:0-11432 GCA_049604855.1 Gammaproteobacteria bacterium
CGACCTGATCTCGGGCCATCTGGACACGGGCGAACCGATCCCCCAGGAAATGTACGAGCGGATGCGGGCGGCCAAGTGCTTCCAGTCCGGCATGCAGATGGTGCGTCAGCTGGAGTTCGCCCTGTTCGACTTTCGTCTGCACCGCGAATACGAGCCGGAGCGGATTCAGAGCGCCGACGACATCATGGCCCTGCTCAACGAGGTACGCGCCGAGGTCGCCGTGGTACACCCGCCCGAGTTCAATCGTTTCCCCCACGCCTTCAGCCATATCTTCGGTGGCGGTTACGCGGCCGGTTACTACAGCTACAAGTGGGCGGAGGTCCTGTCCGCCGATGCCTTCGGACGCTTCGAGGAGGAGGGTGTGTTCAGCCCCGATGCCGGGCGAGCCTTCCTGGAGAACGTGCTCGAGGTGGGTGGTTCCCGCCCCGCGTTGGAGTCCTTCGTCGCCTTCCGCGGTCGCGAGCCGTCCATCGATGCCCTGCTGCGCCAGAGCGGGCTGGCCGAGGCGGCATAAGGGCGTCGCTCGGATACCGCTGGATGCGGGGCGGGCCGCGGCCCGAACACCCGCTGCTCGCCGGAACCGGTCGGCGGGGGCACGGGCTTCCCGCGGTCTAAGCGTCGTCCCGTTGCTGCTCCTCGTAGCGGTACCCGGCGCCGTACACGGAGTGAATGAGCTCCCTGTCCGGCACCAGTTCGTGCAGTTTCTTGCGCAGTTTCTTCACGTGGCTGTCGATGGTCCGGTCGGATACGACGCGGTGATCGTCGTAGATGCGGTCCATGAGTTGGTCGCGGGAGAAGATCCGGCCCGGGGCACCGTGCAGGGTGTGCAGGAGGGCGAATTCCACGGTGGTCAATTCCAGGGTCCGTTCACCCGCTATGACGCGCAGGCTTTCCTCGTGCAGGCTGATCAGCCGGTCATCAGGGGCCGGGGCGCGCGTGTTATCCGTGCTCATCCTGACGCGTCTGAGCTGTGCCTTGACGCGGGCGATGACCTCGCGCGGGCTGTAGGGCTTGCAGACGTAGTCATCGGCGCCCAGTTCCAGGCCCAGCAGGCGGTCGATTTCCTCCACGCGGGCCGTGGCCATGATGATGGGGGCGGTGCTGAAGCCGCGCACGTCGCGGCAGATGTCCAGGCCATCGCGCCCGGGCAGCATCACGTCGAGAATGATCAGGTCGGGTCGTTCACGGCGGATCCAGTCCACGGCCTCTGAACCATCGCCGATGATGTGCGGCGTGTATCCGGCGCTGGACAGGTAATCGGCGAGCAGGCTCGCCAGTTTGGCTTCGTCCTCGACGATGAGGACCAGGGGCGTGGGCCGGGTCATGGCGTGCTCCGCGCGTGGCTGAGGGGAAGACTGATGCGCAGCCACAGCCCGCCCATGGGGGAGTGTCGCGCCGTGAGCTCGCCGCCGTGGGCGCTGGCGATATTGTGGGCGATGGCCAGGCCCAGGCCAGCCCCGCCCGATGCCCGGTTGCGCGAGGCATCCACCCGGTACAGGCGTTCAAACAGGCGGGGCAGGGCGTCGTCCGGTACCGCCGGGGCGGTGTCCTGGAAATCGATCAGCAACACGTCGTTCTCGATCAGCGCGCTGATGCGCAAGCGTCCGCCGGCATCCGTGTAGGCCAGGCTGTTGCGCAGCAGGTTGCGGTACAGCTGGGACAGACGTTGGGCGTCCGCCTCCAGGGTGAGCGCGCGCACGCCATCGAGTTCGGTTTCAAGCTCCAGTCCCGCCGCCTTGAAGCGCGGCCTGAAAGCATCAACGTCGTCTTCCAACAACTCCGCCGGGGCGCAGGCCGCCTTGCGGTAGCTGAGCGCGCCGAGATCGGTCATGGACAGCTCGTAGAGATCGTCCACCAGGCGGCCCAGGCGCAGGGCATCGGCATGCAGGGAATCGACAGCCCGTCGGTCCAGGGGGCGGATGCCGTCCTGCAGGGCCTCCAGTTCGCCGCGCAGGACGCCCAGCGGCGTGCGCAGTTCGTGGGCAATGTCCGCCGCCCACTGGCGGCGTGCGCTCTCATTCCGCTCCAGGGTCTCGGCCAGCACATTCATGTCGGCGGCCAGGCGGCCGAGTTCGTCGCTTCGGCCGCGCGCCGCGGAAGCACTCAGCGGAACTCTTGCGTCGAACCGTCCCGCCGCCAGTTCCCGGGCCGTACCGCGCAGGGCTTCCAGCGGTTGGACCAGGCGGCGGGCGATGACGATGGCCAGCCCGGCGGACAGGAGCACCGCGAGCAGGGCGATGACGAGCAGGCCCCTCTGCTGGCCCTCAAGAAAACGGATCTCTCCCATCTCGCCCAAGGCGCCGGTTCGCATGATTGCCAGCCTTCCAATGGCGCGACCGTCCAGCTCCAGGGGCAGTGTACGTGCGCTGGACAGCAGATCCGTCGATCCGCGTATGACACCGCCGTCGCTGTCGAACAACATGATGCGCAGCTCGAGTGGAAGCGGCAGGTCCGAGCGCGAGGCGTCGCGTACCGCGAAGGGCGGCGGCCATGCGCCCGAGCGATCGCGCAGAGCGGGCTTGAGCCAGGGCGGCTGGGTGTCCAGCCACTTGCGGTAGGCGCGAAACCGCTCGCGGGCGCCCTCGCTGTGCCGGTCAGGAAAGGGAGGAATGCTCTCGGCCAGAAGCAGGCCGAGCCAGGCGCGTTTGCTTTGTTCAAGGTGCCGCCAGTCCCCGCGTTCCCGGTAATGCTCGATCAGACGTTGCCGGATCTGTTCGGCATGCTGGTCCTGGCGCTTGGCGACGTACTCGACGAAACCGCGCTCCAGGCTCCAACGGGTCACGCCCAGGCTCAGCAACAGCACCACGGCTGTGCTGAACAGAAGAACGAGAAACAGTTTGGTACGGATGCCGAACACCATGGCCGCGCATTATGGGACGCAAACGCGCAAGAAAAACGCATGAGACCGGAGCGCGGGCGCGGCGGCGTGATCGGGGTCTATGCGGGACGCTCCGGCGTGAGTTGCCGATGTCCCTGATTGCGCGCGGGCTGTACCCGTACCAGTGTTAGCCCCCTCATCGGGCATCACCGCCACCGTATTGGCGGGGGCCCGGCGGGGTGGGGAACGCGAAAGAAAGAACAGAAATCTGGATGCTGCCGGTGGATACAGAAAATTATTGTCATTCCTGCGCGGCGCCGCTGTCCGGGGCGGACGAAAAGTATTGTGAGCGTTGTCGCGATGATGCCGGGCAATTGCGCGACTACGAAGAGGTGCACGAGAGTGTGGCGCGATGGCTGCTGTCCTGGCAGCCGGGAATCGGCCTGGGTGTCGCCCTCAAGCGCGCGGACCTCTACCTGCGCGCCATGCCGGCCTGGGCTGAACGTAGGGATTGAAAAGGCGCACCGGGGGAACTCACACCGTGAGCTTGGTGTGTCCGAATGGGCGGGGGAGTTTGTTCAAGCGCTCCGATGGACAACCCAAGGGGTGGGGCCGTAAGGGCGTAGCGATTCCGGATTGATGCCGTCCGCGCAGGATCCGCAAACAGGATTTCGTAAGCAGGGCTTCGTAAGCAGTGTTTCGTAAGCGGTGTTTTAAGGGGGCCGTTGCCGGGACCGCGTAGCGAGCCGTTGGAGGTCGCGCGGTCACACCCAGCCGGAATGAAGGCCCAAGCGCACCAAGCCGGCGTTGCCGTCCAGTTCCAGCTTCTGCATGACCCGTGAGCGGTAGGTTGCGACGCTCTTTTCGCTGATGTTCAGGGTTTGGGCGATATCGGCATAGCGCGTGCCCTGGGCCAGCAACCGGGCGACCTGTGCCTCGCGCGCGCTCAACGAGGCCAATCGTCGCTGCACGGACTCCACGCCGGACAGTTGCCCTGGCACATCCGGATCGACATAGACCGATCCCGCCATCACGGTCTCAACAGCCCGCAGCAGGCGACGGTAACCGGAGTTCTTGGCCACGAACCCGTGTGCCCCCGCATCCAACATGGCGTCGCGGTAGCTGGCGGTGGCATAGGCGCTCATGCCCAGAATGCGTAGTCCCGGATAGCGTTCGCGCAGGGAATGGATACAGCCGATTCCCGTGGTGCCCGGCATCATGAAATCGACAATCAGCAGGTCGGGGCGGGCGCGTTCAAGGTCGGTGGGCGCCGCGGCCGCTTCCGTGCTGGTGTAGACCACTTCCAGATGGGCCTCTTCATCGAGCAGCCGCGCCAAGCCTTCCAGAAATAGTTGCTGGTCATCGACCAACCCGATCCGAGTCGTCATTGTCTTCCGCCCTGTCGCAGCCTTGCCGGGGGATGTTGAATTCCGCCCTCGTCCCGGACTGACTGTCCTTATTGGTTAACGTATTGATTTCGCCGCCCAAGGCCAGCACACGGCGCCGGACGCCATTGAGTCCGAAACCGACGCTTTTCGCCGGTCTCCCCCGCATGCCCACGCCATCATCGGTCACCGAGAAACGTATGTCCCCCTCTTCAAGCCAGGCGCGGGCCTCAATGTGCGTGGCTTGGGCGTGTCTGATGGCATTGACAAGTAGTTCGCGAACGGCGCCATAGACCAGGTCCTGGCAGGGGATCGGTAAGCCATCGAGTTCCTGACGCACCCGTTCCTGGACCCAGCGGACGCGAAGCATCGGGTCCCCCTCTGATGCCGCCGTCAACTCGCCGGGCAAGCGCTCAAGCGCCTGCGAAAGGGGGCACTGGGGCATGCGGATGGCACTCAAGCGGAACTGACAATCCCGCAGTTCCTCGTCCATCCGCCCTAGCAAGCCCAAGGCACTCGTCGGCACCGGGTGCTCACGGATCTGCGCGGCCTCCAGTTGCATGTTGGCCAGGGCCAGTTTCTGTAGAGGCCCATCGTGGAGAGCCTGAGCCAGCGCGGCGCGCTCGCGCTCCTCCACCTGGAGGATTTCACGGGCGAGTCGCCGCGCGGCGTCACGGGCGCGGGCGCCCGAGCCCACATCGCGCAGCAGTTGCAGGCTCATGTAGGCCAGGAAGCCGAGCAAGGTGTATTCCACCAGATAGATCATGTCGCTGACGCCCAGCTTTACCAGGGCATCGGACAAGGTGGCCGCCAGGCAAAGCCCCGTCGCCGCCAACAACAGCCTGGCGCGACCGCGGCGGGAAGCGCGTGCCGAGCGCAGCGCCAGAACAAAGGCCTGGGCGCAGGTGGTGATGGCCAGGGCGGATTGCAGATAGATCCATCGGGATGGGCTGCCCACCGGCGCGAAGATGCGCTCTCCCCAAGGCAGATCCACGGGCACAACGCCGCGCAAATCCGCGAAGCTGATCCCCAATGGCTGCGTGAAATTGACCGCCAACAGCAACAACCAGCCGGGCAGCAGCACCCATTGCCGATGGCGGTATTGGCCCGTCACCACCGCGACGAAGACGGCATACATGGGAAAGGTCAGGCAGGCGAACCCGCGCACCGCGTTCAGCCAGGCTATGTGCGAGGTCGGATCCGCGATCTGAAACTCGTGGGCGATGCAGAACACGGTGCAGGCCGCCAGCAGACACAAGGCGGCGAAACTCCCATGCACGGCGCGACGCACCCCGAGCCAGGCCATGCCCCCGTGCAGCACGGTGGCGAACAGGGTGACGGCCGCGATGCTGTACAGCAGGGGAATCAGGAGGGGCATGGGCGAATCGCGAGGAGGCGGGTGGAGTGATGCGCCCGCTTAGGGACGCAGCCTATCCCTGGCGCGAGAACATCTTGGCCAAGCCGGTCCGGATGGTCTGTCAGGTAAGCCCTACAAGGGTTCTGTTCGTGGCCACGGCGCTGCGTTCCATGCCGCTTACATGCGCCCGCCGGAGTGCGCGCGGCAGGCGGATTGAATGAACCCATGTCCGTACTATCGTGGGAAGATCTCTGGACACGTGAATTCATTTCAACGTGCCAGGACGAAGGAGGCCGGATGAATATGCAGACAGGACCCACTTCATGACGACACGTATTGCTCTGGTCGACGATCAGGTTTTGTTCCTCGAAGGTTTGCGGCATCTCCTGGACGCCGAACCGGATATCGCTATCACCTACACCGCCAGCGATCCGGAAAAGGCCCGATCAGAGTTGCCTCATCAGCGGCTTGACCTGCTGCTCATCGATTTCATGATGCCGGAGCAAAACGGCGGCGCAATCATTCGTGACCTGCGCGACAGCCAACCCGATCTGCCCATCCTCGGTATCAGCGCCTATCCCACGAACGGACATCGGGACGCCATGCTGGCCGCCGGCGCCAACGGCTTCGTCGCCAAGAATTCCGGCTTCCGGGCTTTGCTCGACGCGATTCACCACCTCACTGAAGGCGGGCACTACGTCGAACAAACACTCCCCAGATGCCTGACCAGAACGGAGCTTTCCCAGACAAAACTCGATCGGTTGAGCCAGCGGGAAACGGAAGTGGCGCGGTTACTTGCCCGCGGACTGCGCGACGGCATGATCGCCAAAGCACTGCGCATCAGTGAGAAGAGCGTCGCCACCTATCGGACGCGGATCGTCGGAAAGCTGAACCTTCGCAACGGGACCGAGCTCGTACGCCTCGGGCTCCATGTTGGCTGGGCCTGATAGTGGGTGACCCACTGCTGTCTTACTTCGAATGGAAGAGCACCCGCGCGGGATGGCCATCAGCGGCGCCGTTTCAGCGATTGGATATGCCTGGGACATGGACCTGGCGGCGAGGGCGGGTTGCTCGCCTTGTAGGAGCGGCTTCAGCCGCGAACGGCGCCAGATCGAAGCGGGGATCGCGGCTAAAGCCACTCCTACGGGCGCAAGGCAGGTGATCGGGTTCGTTCGAACGATCACCCAGGAGCATTCTCCATAGGGAGTCTCCGAGCGGCTGAGACAGCAGTGTGGGTGACCCTTTTGGCAAACGTAAAACTTCCGTAGACTCCGCCCCAGGATGTAGCTGCCCACAGCGTTTCGCAGAACGGATTCGCTAGTACCCCCCCCCGGCTATATGCCCGCACATTCGTGCCTGGCCGCGTCCGACTTCCGTAGGGAAATTCTGAGTGCCTCAGGAACCCTGGATTGGAAATCGAACCCACTACTGCTTCGTGACGCGCGGTCATCATCCCCGTGTCTTGCTTGGCAGGCGGCTGTCTGAATCCTCCAACCCGTCCGTTCCTGATCCGCGCTTCGGTTCCCGACGATCTTTTGATCCGACCAATAGGAAATCGACCCATGAGCGATCAGAAACTGTCCGATGAAGCTCAGCGGATACTGAGTGACCACGCCGAACGGCGGCGCAAGTTCCTCAAGACCACCGCCAAGCTGTCCATTGCCGTACCCACCACCGCCTTGCTGCTGGCCCAGGGCACCAAGCCCGCCTTCGCGCAGAGTTACGGCGGTGGCGGTGGTGGTGGCACCGAGGTTCCCACCAGCGAGACTGGTGGGGGGCTGGGCGGGTCTTCATTCTCGCCGCCACCGTTCTAAGTTCGACCCGCTTTGCGACCAGTGGTCCGGCTACGTCAACAGCATGACGTGGCCGGACCCCATTCGC
Source organism: Gammaproteobacteria bacterium (assembly GCA_049604855.1). Classification (GTDB taxonomy): domain Bacteria; phylum Pseudomonadota; class Gammaproteobacteria; order JACKNK01; family JACKNK01; genus JBMYTL01. The sequence continues at coordinate 7,442 of JBMYTY010000024.1, forward strand.
TGCCTTGAACCTCCCATCGATCAAACCCGCACCCGGGGCAACCGCCTTCGTATTGGACGGCGGCGGCTTGTTGTTCGTGCCCGGCAACGCCTCGCTGCATACCATGAGCGCGTCGGCGATGCGCGTCTGGTGCGCACTGGAAGAAGGTTGGTCGCTGGATCAACTGGCCTCTGATCAGGAGGAAGCCGTCGCGCTCCGAAAACTGCTTGAGCTGTGGGCTGGCTGGGGCGCCGTAAACGGCATCACGACGCAAGCGCTGGCGGACCCACCGGCGCGGGACTGGGAACCGCCTCGCCACCCCTCCGCGAATCAACTGAACAAACTGCCTTCGTACGTCCGGCGCGACTATCGTTTGCTGGGCACCACGGTCCGCATCGCCTGCGAGAGCGATGAGCAGATGGATCGGGTGCATCCGGTGCTCGCCCATCTGGAAGTGGAGCCTCTGGAAGTGGATCCCCTGAAAGGGGACCAGACCCCGTCCGAAGGTCTCGCCGTCATCAGCGTCGAGCAATCCGACGACGGACACAGAATCAACGTGAATGGCATCGTCCTGGGACAGGTGCCATCGCTGAGTCTGATCGGTCCTGAGGTGAAGTACGGGTTCCTGCTGCTTTGCCTGCACCGCTTCGACTACCTCGCCAACATCCATGCCGGCTCCCTGGGCTGCGGCGATGCCGGCCTGCTGCTGCCGGGCCCCAAAGGCAGTGGCAAGACCACATTGACCCAGGCACTCGCTGGCGCCGGTTACGACTATCTCTCCGACGAATACGCCCCGCTGCGGCGCGCCGACTGCCGCGTGCAGCCGGTACCCATCGGCTTGTGCGTGAAAGACAGCGGCGTGGCGACCATGACGGGGCTGCGCGCCGACACCTCGGATCACCCGGTTCACCTCCGGCAGGACGGCCTGAACGTGCGCTATCTGCCGCCGCCAACACAGCGCGCGGAGCCCGTCGCCCGCCCGCTGCGGCATGTGATCTTTCCAACGTATCGCCCCGGCCACCCCGCGCGGCTTGAGGCAATCAGCCCACTCGATGGCATTGCCCGTCTGGTCGAAAACATCGAATCCATGCCGCGCTCACTGACCCTGGACGAAGTCAGCCGACTGGTCGCGACCCTGGAGCAGGTCAGCTTCCACACGCTCCAACACGACCAGCTAGGCGAGGCCGTGGCGCTGATTGACGGCGTTACCGGTGGCCCGAACAACTCTCCCAAAACCACACCAAATGACTAACGACCACATCTTCGTGCAGATCCCCGCCTACCGCGATCGCGAATGCCAGTGGACGCTGAAAAGCCTTTTTGAAAAGGCGGCGCGACCCGAACGGGTGTTCGTGGGCATCTGTTGGCAAACCATTCCCGAACAGGACGCGGATTGCTTCCAAATACCCTGCCCGCGGCCCGAGCAGACCCGCGAGGTGCACTTCCACGCCCACGAGGCTAAGGGCCTGGGATGGGCGCGCGCGCAATGCCAGGCTCTGTGGCAAGGAGAGGCCTGGACCCTGCAAATCGACTCCCACATGCGTTTCGTTGACGCCTGGGACGACAAGATGCTCGCCCAGCTCGCCGCTTGCGACTCCCCGCGTGCCGTACTCACCGTCTACCCCCCCGGCTACGAGCCTCCCGATACCCTGAACCATTGGAGTCGGCCCTACGTGCAAACCGCCAAGCGGCTGTATAGCAACGGCGTGCTGGAGTTCTCCACCCGATTCCTGCCTGACGACTACGACACCGACAAGCCCAAGGCCACCTCCGCGCTGGCCGGGGGTTTCATATTCGGGCCGGGCAGCATCATTGAAGACGTACCCTCCGACCCGGAGATCTATTTCAACGGCGAGGAACCCAACCTTGCGATCCGACTCTGGACCCACGGCTACGATCTTTACTCGCCGGTCATCCCGGTGATCTACCACTACTACGGGCGCCACGACAGTCGACGCATCTGGGACGATTTCAAGGACAACAGCCAGCAGATCGCCACCACCGTTCGGCGCATGCGTCAGCTCTGCGCACCCGATACGGTGGAGCCTGGAAAAGCCGTCGATCTTGGCCGCTACGGACTCGGCAACGCGCGCAGCCTGGCGGACTACGAACGCTTCTCCGGCGTCCGCTTCGCCGACGGCACCATCGCCGCCTACGCCCGCCACCACCCCTTTGTCTACGATCCAGAGGCCATTGAACGGAATCTGCGCGAACACCCGCCCCGGCTGTCTCCCAGCGCGCATCTGCTGGTCATCGACGATCAGGGCTTCGCCTTCGCCGAGACCACCGGGGAACTCCTGCACCTGAATCCGGCGGCGATCTGGTACTGGAGCGCGCTGGAAGACGGTGTCGATTTCGCCGGGCTGATCGCCCGGCGGGTCAACGACGGGGTCGAGCCCGCCAGCGCGCATAAACAGACCCTGGACCTGATCAGTCATTGGCAGGGCCATGGCCTGCTGGCCGGATTCGAGGACACCGCCCTGGTCGCCCGCGATCTGGAGACCGAGCCCAAACCCAAGTCGCTGTCCGGGCTCGACCGAATCGAACCCGAACAATGGATTACGCGCGAATGGCAGGTCCTGGGGCGTGGCTATCACCTGGATTGCGCGGACGAAACACTGGCGCGATGCGTGGATCAACTATTCCCCGACTCGTCCCCGACCGGCGTTGAGATCACTCACCGTTGGCACGTCCAATGGACACCGCGAGGCCGTTGGGTGCTGCTCGATCTGGAGGCTGACCGCATGCTCGCCGAGGGCAGACAGGCCGCGGCGCTGATCGCGGCCCTGCACTCTCGGACCCTGGTGACGGAAATTTCCCCGCCCGCGCCGATGGCGACCATCCCGCCCATGGCGCCCATGGCACCGATTGCGCGCTTCGATGCGGTGTTGCTGAGCCGCGATGGTGATGAGGATGGTGATGGCGAGGGCCTGTTGATCGTGCAGTGCGGGTACCCCGATCTCGCGCGGCTGCTGCCGCCCCTGTTCGCCGCGGGCTACCGCTGGGCCGGAGCCAACTCGATCGCCTGTGACCCGCGGGACTTTGCCTGCCTCGCAACCGGCCAGGGCGTGCTGCTGCGCCAGGCCCATGTCGATGCCAACCCCGAGGGATTCACCGATCAGGGCTGGACGCTGCACACCGACTTGCAGGTCAGTCACATCCCGAAGCCACTGACCTTGGCACAGCCCCCGGCCCGGTTTGTTTCCAATCAACGCAAGGTCCCGCTGCGCAGGGTGCTGTTCATCGACCCGGATAGTGAACGGCCATGCGCCCCACTGCCGATAGGCGAATCCATCGCCCAGCTGTTTTCCGGCCCGATCAGCATAGACGAGCCGCTGACACTCGATGAAGCCGTGCGCTGGCTGACCTGGTTGGAACAACTGGACTACGCGGTCACCCGGCCCGAGGCCATAGAGCAGTGGTTAGACGGAAAGTGACCCTGGCGTTCGTTCCCCACGCCGGTACACCACCGCTGCTCGGGCAACCCGAACGGAGGCCCCATGCCGGATGAACTGCACGCCTTGGGAGCGTTGCTGGGTGCTTCGGCGTCCGCACGGGACGAAACCCTCGACCGACTCAGCGCAGGCGAGCTTGACCTTGATGCGCTGATACGGGTGGCCGAACGACATTCAGTGTCGGCCTGGCTGTACGACCAGTTCATCAAAACCGCCCAAGACCTTTTCGATGATCAAACCCTGGCCCTATTCGAGTCGGTTTGTGCGCAACACACACAGGCAGACTCGTCCCGGCGCGCGGCGCTACACGAACTGATCCGCCTGTTGGAAGGCGCGGGCATACGCGCTCTCGCCTTCAAAGGTCCCGTCTTCGCGCATCGGGCGCACGCCGCGCCCGACTTGCGACTCCGCGGTGATCAACTCCCAGGTTATTTACTTCACGACACGGTGATCTTGGTCGGCCGCCGCCGTTGTGCTCGGCCTCGCCAACCACTACTTTGGCAACGCAATCGGCGCGGCCATTTGCGCGTCCATCGCCTGCCACTGCGTTGTCAACT
>JBMYTY010000025.1:0-11426 GCA_049604855.1 Gammaproteobacteria bacterium
ATGCATCAGGCTGCGCCCCCGGCGCTCACGGCCGCGGCGGGTCCAGGCGTCCCTCGAGGTCGAGTTGGAAAGCGGCACCCAGGTAACGGAAATGCGGGGTCAGATTCAGCTGCATGCGGTACCAGCCCGCCTCACCATCGCTTGCTCCGATGTGGATGCTGGCCCGGCGCAGCGGGCGGCGGGCGCGCACCGGCGGTGAGGGGTTATCCATGTCCGACACGTACTGAACCAGCCAGCCATTGAGCTCAGACTCCATCTCTGCGCGCGTCTTGCTCACACCGATGTTGTCCCTTTGGATCACCTTCAGGTAGTGAGCCAGGCGACTGATGACGAACAGGTAAGGCAACTGGGCCGCGATACGACCATCGATCTTCTCGTTGGGGTCTTCACGGAAGGCACTGCCGCCGTTGCGCGAGATGGGTGCGCGATAGGTACTGTTGGCGGAGTAAAAGGCTATCTGGCGATCCCCCTTGTGCACGGTCAGCGGGATGAAACCGGCATCGGCCAGTTCGGACTCGCGCCGTTCGGAGAGCAGGATCTCCGCCGGCAGATGGTCGTCATCCAGACCGGGAACGGCGACCCGACCGGCGTCGGCTCCGATGATGTCCAGACACCAGCCCGAGCGCTCGAAGCTGGCCAGCAGACAACCGGCGAATGCGAAGGCCGGGTTTCCCCAGAGATTCCGGTTCAGGTCGCGCCCCACGCGCTCGCGGTAGGGAAACCGTGTGATGCCGTGACGGCGGTAATCCCAGGGTGCGCGTAGCCGAAAGCCGGGAAGCACCAGTCCCACGTAGCGGGCGTCCGGGCGCTCGCGAAAGGAACGCCAGCGGGCGAACTGGACACCCTGATCCAACAGATCGGCCAAACCGCCGAATCCCGGCAAGGCGCCGAAGTCGCCCAAGCCGAACATCACCGGGCTGACCGATGACAGGAAGGGGGTGTGACTCATGCTGGCCACGGCCGCGATATTGCGCAGCAGGCGCAGATCCGCCTCGTCGGCACTGAAGCGGTAATCACCGATGATCGCCCCGTAGGGCTTGCCGCCGTATTGGCCGTACTCGGAGGTATATGCGACCTGGTAAAGAAAGGACTGCGCGACTTCGGGACTGTCGTCGAAGTCGTCCGCCAGCTCCGTCTTGGCGATATCGAGTACGTGGACGCTGGCGTTGCGCACCGGCCGCTCGACCAGGGTACGCAGGGAACGCCAGGTGCTCTCCAAGCGTTGGTAGTGCGAATCCTGCAAGATCGCATCCATCTGCCGGGACAGCCGCTCGACGATCTCCGAGATAGCGAGATTGAGGAAATCAGGCTCCATGCCCTTGAGGTCATCGAAGCCCATACGCGCGGCCAGGGCGTGCTGGGCCGGGCTAAGGCCGTCAAGGGTTCCGTTGCCGTCGCGCGCGGATTCGAGCACGGATTGCAGGTCGGCCATCAGGCGCAGATCCGGGACCGCGCCGACGATGACATCGGGACCGAAATCGGCCAATGCGCGGAAGCACAGCTCGATGTCCATGGTCTCGCCCGGGTCGCCGCGCAGGTGGTCCGCTACGCGCAGAGTCACGCGCACCCCCGCGGAGGCGAGCACCGTGTCGTAGTTCTCCCGCGTCAACTGGATGGCCCGGCGTCCGGTGACATCACCGGCCTGGGCCCGTGGCCCTCCGAGATGGGCCAACACCAGCAGGCGCAGGGGCAACTCGATGTCACCGGCGTCCGGATCGATGGCGGAACGGTAGACCAGGCGGACCCGGTCCCGGCCTTCGGCTTCGGATGGCTTGGGGCGCTGTGCCATGAGCTCAGGGACGGCCTTCCCAACAACCGGCGATCTGGGCCGGTGCCTTGGTGGGAACCTGGCGCAGGGCACCGATCACGGGGGCATGACCCTTGATCTCGTAGTCCAGCTGGATGCCGAGGACGCCCGCATCCGCCAGGGATTTACCCGCCGCGCCGAAGTCGCTGGGAGTGAACCGTTTGGCGCCGTCGCGGAAGTCGTTGAGGAAGGAGGGGAAGGCCTTGGGCCCGGTCCAGCTCTTGGTGTAGCGCCGACCATCAACCTCGATCTCCATGCGCACATCGCCGCAGGTTTCCTTCCATGTGAAGGTCTTGTCGGTGGCGAAGTTCTGGTTGACCAGCTCCTGGAAGGCCTCCGGACACTCCAGTGTGAGCGTGGTCATGCTCGGTTGGGGCGCGGACAGGGGCTCGGCCGTGGTCGGGAAGGCCTTGAAGCTGACGTCGTAGCTGTCCTGGCGGACCTGGTAGCCGTCACGACCGCGGGCGACGAAATTGAGGAAATCCTTCTTGATATCGAGACTGCGTCCGGCGGCCTTCACCGGTACGTAGCCCTTGCCGTAGGCGCGCTTGATGAAGGGCTTGCCATCGCCGTCCATGAACAGCCAGACCTTGCCGCCCTCACCAAACATGAGCTCGGGCTTCTTGTAGTCGGGCACGCCTTCGAGTTCCACCAGCAGGCCATCGCGCCAGCGCTCCTGCAGGTAGCAGGCGGCCTCGGAGACCTCGTAGTCGGTGATGACCTCGAGCGCGCCCGAATAGACCTCCCAGAAGGCCCCGTTGTACTTGTTGGGTTTGCCGATGAGGGTCTGCAACTTGCGCACGGCATTCCAGGCGCGCGCCTCGGGACCGTCCCCGGCACCGGGGTTGTCCGGGTCGCTGAACAGCGCGGAAGCCGCCTTGAACGAAACCGACTTGATATCGGCGTTGAAGGCCACATCGAGCAGGGCCTTGCGGTATTCCTGGTAGGCCTCGGAAGACTGCTCGAGCACGGCGTCGAGCTCGGCTCCGCCCTTGCCCGCCAGTTTTTTCTGGGTCTTCAGGCCCTTCTTGGCCGCGCCGCCCAGGGCCTTACCCACCGGGCCGAGGACCTTGAGGGCCTTGATGCCCATCTTGGCCAGGGTCTTGTTGCGCTTCTTGTTGTCGACCCCGTCGTCGGCACCGTACAGGCGCACGGTCTGGAAATAGGTCACCAGGGTGGCCCACTCGGGGTTGACCGCATTCTCCTGTTCGACGAAGGGCTTGATCTGCTCGGCGGCATCGGTGAGCCAGCGTATGAAGGGATTACGCGGGCCACCCAGGGCGTCGATGGCGTCGGCATATTCGGAACGCCCGCGCAGGGACTGGCGCCCGACGTTGAACTTGAGCCCGAAGTCGCTCCAGGCGCCCAGATACTGCTTGCGGTACAGGGCATCGAACTTCTCGCGCATGCGCTGAAGTTCCTCGGACTCGGGATCGGTGGCCGAGAGCCGTTCCAGGAAGGTGTCGATGGCTTCCTTGCCAGCCAGGGTAAAGGCCGGTGCGATGCGGATTTCCCCGGGCAGGGTCCCGGTGCCGTCCCAGTAGTCGGCCAGCTTGACTCCACGCCCGGGCAATTGCTCGTTGGCCCAGGGAATGAGCCAGTCCAGGCCGGTCAGCTGCGTGCGCAGAATGGTGAGCAGTTGGCGACGGGCCTCGTCCATCTCCTCGCGCACGGCGACATCGTCGTCCTTCCAGAACAGGTACTGGATGTAGTTTTCGTCCATGCGGCCGATAAGGGCATCACCGGCACCACCGGTGAAGATCTCATCCAGCATGTCGAAGGCGCTGGGCAGGGCCAGCAGTTCCTCCTGGCTGGCCCCCTCCAGGTAGGCGGTGAGCAGGTTGATGCGGTTGACCAGGGACCACAGCAGGGTGGAGACCTTGTCGTAACTGGCACCTTCGCCGGCGGACGCTTCCTTCGCGCCCCCTTTCACGCGCGCGTCCAGGGCCAGGGCCGCGGGCTCGAGCAGACGACGCTCGGTGCGTTCCACGTAAAGCTCGCGCATCTGCGCGACGAATCCGGGCGGCGATTCGAAGTCGAACCAGGGCACGAGCCAGGTCGCCACGGTCTCATCGGTGGTGATGACCATCTCGCGCATGTCGGCCATGGCATCGACGTTCTCCTGGAAGCGGGCACGCTCGGAGAACTGCCCGGCGAATCGCTCCGACTGTTGGCCGATGAATCCGGCATTGCCGAAATAGGCCCAAAGCAGGGCCGCGAACGCCAGGATGACGATGATGCTCCAGCCGGACAGCACGAAACGGCGGGCCGTGCGCTCGGCGCGCTCGGCACTGGTCAGGGTGGAGATCAGGCGGCGGTCGGCAGGGACCACGTTGGTGAAGAAGTCACGCAGGAACAGGCCGCTCCAGAGGGTCTCCACTTCCGGATCGGTGCTGCTACGTGCCTGCGCCCCACCGAAGTAGACGCCCCGCAACATGGGCGATTCCTGGTAGGGATTGGTTTCGAAGGCACGCCCGGCGAAGGCGGTCAGCGGCTCGGAGAGGGACTCGATCACCCCGGGCAGTGCCATGAGATCGGAGGCGCCCGGGTCGTCCGTCAGGTTGACCAGTACCAGGTCCTTCAGGCGGTCCGCGACCTTGCGCAGGGCGCGCTGCACGAAGATCGGACCGGCCTCGGTGCTGTCTTCCGCGGCGGCCAGCCCCATGGCCTCGTTCAGGCGCCCCGGGTCGAGGGTCTGGACCCAGGCGCTCATCTCGGGGATATCCTCGATTCCCGAGATCATCAGGTAGACGGGCAGGCGGAGTTTGAGCCCGTTCATGATCTCGTCGATGCGTGCGCGCACCTCGTGACCCTGCTCCGCGAGCAGACCGGGTTCGGTATCGAGAAGGTGCCTGGCGGCGACGGTGATGACCACGCCATTGAGCGGTTCACGGCGGCGGTACTGGATGAGGCCCTGCAACAGGTGCCGCCATTCGGACTTTTCGCGATTGCCCGGGTTGCGGATATGGCAGGCGGGGACCTCGATGCTGACGGCCTGGTTGTACAGGAACCAGTCGAAGCTGGTCCCATCGGAGCTCAGCGCCGGATCGTTGATGGTGGGAGAGGCCAGGTCAGCGCGTTCGAGCAAATCCGAACGGCTGTCGCCCGGGTCCATGACCAGATACCAGGGCAACACGTACAGGGCATCACCCTGGGAGCGCAGGCGCGACTCGCGCAGGATGCGGATGATCTTTTTGAAACGGCCCTGGAAACCGGATCGTTGCGGGAACAGGGAGCGCCAGAAGCCCTTCTTCTCCTCCCCCGCCTCGGGTTCCGGTGCCTCCTCGTTGATCAGGCTTTGCACCCGTTTCTTGGCCCGCCAACGCACGATGATGCGACGCACCAGGAGGTACAGCAGCCAGAGCAGGAACAGACCGATGAATATCTTCAGGCCCAGTTCGAAGGTGTCACCCAACAAAATGGTGGCACCGATGACCAGGACGCCGATCAGGCTCCAGACCAGGATGTAGAGCAGTATCTTGAGGAAGGTTTTCACGATGCTTTCAGGGCCTTCAGTTCAGTTCGCTCGGTCGCCGGTCGTTTCGGGTGCGGTGGATCACAGTATGGAAACCAGGGCGTCCGCGGCATCGACGATGTGTCCGCGCAGGACATAGAACAACGCGATGAAAACCAGCACGGGCAGGCCATAGGACAGGGTCCGGAAATGCCGTCGCAGGCGCAGGGGGGAGCCTCCACTGGGGGGGATGGCACTGCCGGGAAACAGGCCCGCATCGCCCAGTTCCCCGTCGACCAGTTCTTCGCCCACGACCAGTTTGAGGTTTTCCTGGGTTTTGTTCGCCACCGCGGCCGCGTCACCGGGGGCGTAGTAACGGCCCTTGAAACCCATGGCCAGGCAGGCGGTGTAGACCTCGCGTACATCCTTGTCAGCTGGGTTGACGGGGCTCAGGCGGTCAAGCCGTTCGAAAAACTCGACACCCGCGTTGTTGGTGGCGAATTCACGGAACTGGATGGACTCACGTTGCCACCGTCCCGCGTCGGGCCAACCAGCGGTGAGCAGTTGTTCATCCACGAAAGCGGCTGCCGCGAACTTGGCATCGGCGAAGTGGTTTTCGCCGAAGCGTCCGTCCCGGCCGCAGGCCTCGGCACTGGACAGGCGACGGTCGACTTCGCTGCGCACGGTCTCGAACTCGGGCATCTCACCGGCACGGATGCCGTCGGCGATCTTGCGTGTTTCGGCAAGCAGATCCCGGAAACAGTCGATCATTCTCATGAGATCTACCTCTTCACCGTGACGATGTCGGCGTGCAGATCATCGGGCGCCTCGTCCCAGACCAGGGCGACGTTTCGCGCCCTCTGCACGGCACCCCAGGTGGGATCATCCCGATCGATACGGAAATAGGTCGCGTTGGGACGGCGTGGCATGCCCTCGGGCTGGAGCTTGAGGTAGCGCAGGGGTACGCCGGGCAGGGCACGCTGCACGAACACCTCGACCTCGTCGATGGCACCCACCTTGGCGTATCGCTGGAATGATTCGAGCAACTCGTCGAAATTCCGCTCGGTGCGCAACACCAGGTAGTAGATGTTCCCTTCGGCGATGAAATCGTTGGGAATGCCGCCGCCGAACTTACCCTGCTCGCGTTGCTCCAGGGGCACCAGCAGTTCGGGCCCGACGGTGATTTCATTGAGCAACTGGGTGACGGCCTTGTAGGCGTTCTGAAAGCCCGTGCCCGAACGGTAGGGATCGTAGGGCTTGAGCAGTGACTCCCCATCCATGGTCTCGCCCAGCAGATCGAGCCGATCAGAAAACACCGACAGCTCTCCGACCAGTTGGCGCAGTGTTCCGTACAGGGTCCAGGGGTGGACCGCCTGGGTCTCCAGGTAGTGATAAAGCAAGGGTGCATAGCGCCCCAGGGTTTGCAGCGCCATGCGGTAGCGCACGGCCCGGACATCACCACCGCTGGAGGCCGGCGCCTTGTATTCCTCCAACTGGCGGGCCCGGCCCACCAATTCATCACGGATGTCCTTGCAGATGCGCAGCAGGGCGGAAGAAGCGCCCATGTGCACGCAGGGGGGGATGTAGCTGCCACTGAGGCGGACCTGTTCCCCATCGACGTTCAGTTCGGCGAGTGGAATGGTCTGCCAGTCGTCCAGTCCGGCCACTTCGTCATCCCAGAACAGGCGCAGGACATAGGTCATGGTCTCCACCCGGGCGCTGGTCCCCGCGTGGTAGAGATCGGTCATTTCATCGCCGGTCTCGACGACGGCGAAGCGCGCATTCACCGAACCCGCGCTGTTGCCGTCCGAGGCCCGGGTGGCATTGCCGCCATCGTCACCCAGGCGCCTCAGGCCCACATGCACCCGCAGTGGCAGGTTGGGATCGGCCCAGGCGGAGGCAAAGGAACGCGAGGGCAGTACCGCGTTGCCCGGCAGGTCGGCCAGGGTGCCATCGGGGAACAGAAACTGCCCCGACTCAACCTCGAACTGGCGATTGTTCAGTGCCGCCTCGTTGATCGACAAGGACACCAGCCCCCACAGATGCGGGGTTCCCAGCGCGGCCATGAGCGCCGTCTGGCGGGCGTGATACAGGTCCGCGTACTGCAGGTGCTGGGGCTGCAGGAACAGGCCCTGGTGCCAGTAAAGCGGTTTATTGGTTCTCAATGTCTTTGCCCTTCTCTTGCCTTCCAGGAGCCCATCCCGGCCTCACTGTTCACGGGTAACCAGTTCGGTGATGCCGGTGGAGCCCAGGTCCAACCACACCGTGACCCGCGCCGGACGCGGTGGTGGCGGATCAGCCAGGGGGTTGAGGCGCGCCCAGAAGCCGACCTTCTCGTCCTGGATGGCGATGATGGGGACCACCTTGGAAACCCGCGTGGGGGTCAGCTCGTAGTAACCGGCGACCACGCCGACGTGCTTGGCGCTGGCCGCACGGTCCATCTGGAGAAACTCCGTGGCCCCGGGGCGGATCACCGTCTTGTTGAAGGCGACGATGCTCGGATCGGCGTCGGCGCCCTTCGTGAGCAGGGTCTGTAAGCCGGCCGGATCGGCGCGCAGGGTATTGAATGCATTGGGGTCGGCCAGCTGGTAGATGCCCAACACCAGGGTGTGCTTGCGCTCGCGATACTGATTCAGATTGGCGGATGCCGACACACGCATGGTGATGGCGTTGCGCTCGTAGACCCAGCCTTCGAACGGCACCACGGGTGGCTCGTTGGTGGGCTCAACCTCAGGAGCGGGTGGAGGCTCCGCGGGCACCGGTGCCGGAGCGGGTTGCGGCTCTTCCTCAGCGGTGGTGGCGCAGCCGCCGACCAGCGTGAGACTCAGCAGCAGAATCAGTAGTCGCCGTGACATGAATGCGTTCTCTTGTTCTTGGCTCGTTATTCAGGGCGCGGCGCGGGGGACGGGTGACCGTCTCGGCGCTCGCACGGGGCGAAACCGTGGTTTGGACCGTCGGAACCGTGTCGCGACGGGCCCGCTGTTTCGTGTACGACATCCCGTCCCGGGTCTGCGCCCGGGATCGGGAGTCGAAGGCCATTCCCGCCCGACAGGGCGCTTACTCGCCCGCCTTGGTGCGCCAGTCGTCCGCGCCCTCGGTGCCGGCGATCTCATGGGTCCAGGTGATGGCGCGATAGGTCAGGGAGACCTTCTCCATGTGCCCGAGGTGCTGTTTCTCCTCGGCCAGGGCGTCGGGAAGGATGGTCTCCATCTTCACGATCACGGCGTCCTCCAGCTCGATGGTGAAGTAATGCTCTTCCTGGCCTTCCTGGCTGGTGCGGTAGAAGGTGATCTCGCAGGCAGGCAGGCGCTCACCGCTGACCAGGGCCTGGAACAGCAGCGGCGTGGCCTTGTCCATGTACTTGGTGACCACGATGGGCTTGTGCTCGCGGTAGCCGGTGGGCTGGCCGCTCTGCTTGTCGGTGGGGATGATGATGTTGTGTTCGAGGTCAAGGACCAGAAACTCGTCTTCGTGCTCTTCCTGGTACACGTTGCCGATGGAATCGGCGGTGTTACACCCTTCGGTGATGTTGCCCTGGGACTCGCCCTCGATGGACATATAGGCGGGAATGGCCATGTCAGTCTCCTCTCGTCGGTGCTGTGCACCCGGTGGTTGAATGTTTGCGGTTCACGGTCAGGCGGCAGCCCGTTCGACCGTGACCCGGTTGTTGTCGCCGACACCGATGATGACGGCGCGATTGTCCTCCGTGTTCTCGTGCTCCCGAAGCATGCGCTCGGCCATGACCGGCAGCACATGCTGAGTGATGATGCTCTCCACGTTTCGCGCTCCGGATGCGGCATCGGTGCAGCGTTGGCGGATGTAATCCAGCAGGGGCTCACCGTAGCTCAACTCCAGGCCGTAGTGATCGCTGAGCCGCTCCGCGACCTTGCCCAGTTTGTGTTCAATGATGGCGTCCATCACCTCGCGCGCGATGGGCCGGTAGGGAATGACTTCCATACGCGCCAGAAGAGCAGGCCTGAAGTGCTTGGACAACATCGGCCGGATGCGCTCGGCAAGGCCATCGAGCGTGATCGAGGCATCGGCATCGACCGCCTCCTGGAGTACGTCGGAGGCCAGATTGGTGGTCAGGAAGATCACCGTGTTACGGAAATCGATCTGGCGGCCCTCACCATCGGCCAGCCACCCCTTGTCGAACACCTGGTAGAACAGGTTGAGGACATCCACGTGGCCCTTTTCGACCTCGTCCAGCAGGACCACGGAATAGGGCTTCTGGCGCACCGCCTCGCTGAGCACACCACCCTCGCCGTAACCCACGTAACCGGGAGGTGAGCCGATGAGCCTGGATACGGTGTGCTTCTCCTGGAATTCGCCCATGTTGATCACGGTGAGCGACTGGCTGCCACCGAACAGCAGGTCGGCGACGGCCAGGGCGGTTTCGGTCTTGCCCACGCCACTCGGGCCGGGCATGAGGAAAATGCCCAGGGGTGCTTCCGGGTTGCCCAGTCCCGCTTTCGCCGTACGCAGGCGACGACCAATGCGATCCAGGGCCTCGTCCTGGCCCATGACGCGCGCCTTCATGAGCTCGGAGAAGCGCATCAGGGTGTCGGTTTCGCTGCGTACCATCTTGCCCAGGGGCACACCGGTCCAGTCTGAGATGACCCGGCCGATGGTCTCGGCGGTCACCTCGTAGGGCACCAGGGGTTCATCGCCCACGGCATCGGCCAGTTCCGTCTGAACCCGCTCGATCTCGGTCCGCAGCGCCTCGCCCTCGGGGAGACCGGTGTCGTCAGCATCGGCTTCTTCAACGTCCTCGGCGTGCAGGCGCGCGCGCAGATCCACCAGACGCGCCACGATTTCCCGCTCCGCCTGCCAGCGGTCATGGAGTTCATCGTGACGGACATCCAGCTCGCCGAGGGTGACATCGAGGGCGGCGAGGGCCGGGGAGCCATGGTCGGCGAAGTCGGATTTGAGATCGCGCACCCGGGCATCGCGCTCACGCAACAGGGTCTGGCGTTGGCGGGCGATATCGTCGATTTCATGGGGCATGGAACTGAGCCCTATGGCAACGCGCGCGCAGGCGGTGTCGAGCACATCAATGGCCTTATCCGGCAGCTGGCGGCCGGAGATATAACGGGCGGCCATGTCCGCGGCGGCCACGATGGCCTCGTCGCGGATGTAAACGCCGTGCACCTTCTCATAGCTGGCGCGCAGACCGCGCATGATGGTGGCGGCATCGGCGGGCGAGGGTTCGTCCAGCTTGACCAACTGGAAGCGACGCGCCAAGGCCGGGTCGCGCTCGAAGTACTTTTTGTATTCCGACCAGGTCGTGGCGGCGATGGAACGCAACTCGCCGCGCGCCAGTTCCGGCTTCAGCAGGTTCGCCGCGTCGCCGGTACCCGCATTGCCACCGGAGCCGATGAGGGTGTGCGCCTCATCGATGAACAGGATCACGCCATTGCCCTGGTCCTTGACCTCCTTGATGACCTGGGTGAGGCGCTTTTCGAATTCGCCCTTCACGCTGGCACCGGCCTGCAACAGGCCAAGATCCAGCCCAAGAATGGAAACCCCACGCAGGGATTCGGGGACATCGTCATCGACGATGCGCAGGGCAAGACCCTCGATGACGGCGGTCTTGCCGACCCCGGCGTCACCTACGGCGATGGGATTGTTCTTACGACGGCGACTGAGAATGTCGACCATCTGGCGGATTTCACGATCACGGCAGAACACGGGATCGAGACGGCCTTGGCGGGCCAGTTCGGTGAAATCGGTGGTGAAACGGCCCAGGGCGCTGTCCTTGGTGGGATTGAAGGCCCCGGGTGCCGCGCTTTCCCCACTGACCGTTTCACTGGAGCCGTTCACGACCTCGCCATAGCGTGCGGTCAGATCGGCGGTTGGGATTTTCGCGATCACCGCGCCCCAACCCTGGGTTCCGATATCGCGCTGGCCCTTGATCAGGGCGAGGAGCAACAGGCCTGAGCGGATCTCGGTATCTCGGAATTCCACTGAGGCGAGCAGCCAAGCGTCTCGTACCAAGGCACTGACGGCGCGGGAAATCACCGGGCGGCCCGGGTTGTCCGATTGCATGCGCCCAATCGCGCCTTGCAAGGCGGCGCGCAGTTCGGAGGGTTCCACGGCGTAGTGGCGCAGAATCAGATTCAGGTCGTTGGACGCATCGTCCAGCAACCCCAAAAGAAGGTCCTC
>JBMYTY010000026.1:0-11212 GCA_049604855.1 Gammaproteobacteria bacterium
GGGCACCCTGCGTCTTGGGAGGCGTCCGGTTGATCTCGTCGGCGAGCAGCAGGTTGCAGAACACCGGCCCTTTGCGCACACGGAACTGTTCCGCCTTCATGTCGTACAGCACATGCCCGGTGATATCGGCGGGCATGAGGTCCGGGGTGAACTGGATGCGTCCGAAGGCGCCACCGAATATCCCCGACAGGGTGCGCACCAACAGCGTCTTTCCCAGCCCCGGAACGCCCTCGATCAGCACGTGCCCCCCCGCGAACAGGGCCATGAGGACCTGGTCAATCACCGCATCCTGCCCGACGACCGTGCGCGCGATCGCGGAACGCATGCGCGCCGCCACCGAACCGGCTTGCTCGATCAAGTCACCACTCTCGGGTGGCATCTGCTCTTCATTCATAGTCGTTTCCTGATTTCTTCCAGATCCCGGATTCGCTGGGCGAAGCCATCGCCGCCGGGTTCGTTTCCATCGGCCAAGGCCCGGGCGATGAGCGCCTCGGATAAACCGGTGAGACGCGCCATGCGTTCATCTCGTTCACGCGGGGCCAGGCCCCGCAACTCCGGGTGCGTGCGATCCAGATCCCGTTGCACACGCCTGCGCACGCCTTCGAGCAGACGACCACCCCGGCCATGTTTCCACAGGTAATACCCACTGGCACGGACGTGCTCCAGAAGACGGCGCCTGCGCATGTCCCCGGTTTCCAGGACCGGGCCGAACCGCTGCATCCGCGCGGACAGAAAAAGCCCCAACCACAGAAGGAGGCTCAGCACGGCAAAAGGAGCCTGCTCGAACAACCAGGCGGGAAGCGAAGGCACGTGGACCCCGCGCACGATCATGACGTGGCTTGGTGTCCCGTGCAGCGAAACCACGCGCCATAACAACTCGGCCCGGTCGCCCTTGCCGATAGCCGGATGTTGAAAGATCCCGCTTTCCGTGAAGAAGGTCACGCGCCCGTCCCCGAAGGGAAAACTGATCAACACATCCCCGGCCGGGCCACTGACCACCCTGTCGATGTCATCACGATCGTTTTCCAGGTAGTACCGCTCATTGAGGTCCAGATCCCAAGGCGTTCCCTCTTCGACCCCGATGGCGCGATCCGTGTACTTCAGATCACCGGTACGGGGTGTCACACCCAACTGCTCGCTCAGGTAACCCGCTTCCAGGTCGGGCGCGAAAACGCCGTGCAACAAACCAAACGGCGATTCGGGTGAGCCATAGCCCAACACCAGGTGCCCACCCTGCTTCGCCCAATCGAGCCAGTGCCGCTGACGCCCTTTGTCCAGTTCAGTGCGATCCCCGGGGTGGAACAGGACACCACCGTGCGGTGCTGGCAACCCGGTGCTGAGGTTCGACGGGGCCTCCACTGTTTCAACACCCAAGGCGAGCAGAAAGCTTTGCGCGGCCAGGAACCGATTCGAGCGCGCTTCGCCGCTGGGGCCATGCTCCTTTTCGTAGGACTCCGCGACCACATACTGGGCCATCCACAAGACGGCCGCGGCCGTGACCACCACCACCGCGGCACTGACCAACAGCTGCCGGGCGCGCGTCATGAGGAATCACCCGACGCGGCTCGCGCGGAACCGTCCGACGGTTTCCCGGCCGGAGACGCGGTTTCGAACTCGCGGCGCCAACGATCACACAAGCCCTGAACGCGGGGCTCCGCCGGTTCGCGGTGGGCATAGGCCATGGCCTGCCAGGTACGGGTGATCTGTTCCAGCGCCTCGAACTGAGGTTCCGACAGACTGCTCCGACTCACACGCAGCACGTCACCCTCGGTAGCCCCTGCCCCCACGGGCAGGGGATGGACGCGCAATACGGCGGAGAGAGTCCCCCGGTAGAGCAGTGCCAGGGCCGCCCGCCCCTCCCCTCGCGACCACAGCTCCATGACCGCCGCGGGAACATCGTCGGGCAGGCTCTCCGGGCGGACATCCAAGCCGAACAGGGTGTCGGGAGCGGGATCATCCCGACGTGATGCGCGAACGCCCATGCGTAAACCGGCGCGCAAGGCAGGCAGGCGGGTGAGCAGCCAAACGACGAGGAATCCGATGGCCAGCCAGAGCAACACCTCCGCGATTCGCGGCAGCGCCTTGAACAGATCGGAAAGCGTGGTGAAGTCCGGTTTGGGGGTTTCGTCCGCCACGGGTTCATCACGTTCGGCCCCGAAATCCAGGTCGTAGCGCACCGCCGTCTCGGTATAGCCGAACTGCCTGTCCTCGAGGATTTCCTGGATCGTGCGCTGATAGCGATTCGTTTCGCCCAGCGCACCTCCCTCCTGGCCCCCGGGCACACCGCCTGCATCGGCAGCCGTGACATCGGGCGTGGGGAGCGAGGCCGCATACGCCGGGGCGGAGGGCGTGATCGTCAACACCGTGACCAACAGCACCGCGATCAACGAAGCCAGGGCCGATGCCGAACCCACAGCCCGCTCCAGGTCGAAACGACGCTGCATGCGACGGAGGGCGATTTCCAGGTCCCAGCCTTCCAGTTGCACCCGCCGGTTCAGGTAAAGGGCGAAGCCGGCGGCGGCGTAGAACGATTCCATCACCGTCAGGGCGAACGCGTAGATGAATGTACTCAGAATCATCAACCAGGGCGCCGTGTCATCCGCCACGACGGCCTCCGCGAACCCGCCTTGAAACTGCTCCGGGACCATGACGAATACCAGGAACAACAGCCCGAGTGAAACCGCCGACTCCAGGTGCAGCCAAAGCAGTTGCAGACCGCTGGGCAATGCCCCCGCGTGCTGTCTCAACACCGCGACCCGTCTCGCCCTCTCGCTGCCACGCATGCCCTCCAACTGGCGAACGGGTAGCACAAAGGCACGGGCAAGTTGCAGACGGCGCAGCGTCAGGTCCACCCAAAGGCCGTTGCCCCAGACCAACGATGGCAGGCGCGCCAGGGTCTGACGCCATCCGCATAACTCCCCGAACACGGCACGGCTCAGCACGTACAGCACGACGCGATCATAAAGCGGCTTGAGCCACCACAGGACCAAGCCGGGCAGCCAGCTCCACCAGTCCATCGGCGCGATCAACAGGGCGAGCACCGCCACGCCGAACACGACCACTCCCACCGGCAGGAGCACCGCCCTGGCGTGGGCCTGCACCAGATTCAGCCCGAGATCGACGGCCTCCCACCCCTTGCGTGGGCGCACGTTGATGGACAGGTGCTCAAGGTCCACGACGCCCGCCCCCCGCGCGAAGGAAGTACCACAATGTCAGCACCCAGAGGACGATACCCACCAGGTACTTGTACTGAACCGGGACCCATTGTCGCGGTGACCAGAAGGCCTCGATGACGGCGGCCATGATGAATAGCAGGCAGGCACCATAGACCAAGGGCAGAATCCGTTGGGCGGACAGGCGCAGGGCCTCAAGGCGTCGCAGCCGCCCGGGCATCAGCAGTACGAAACCCAATTTCATGCCCGCGGCACCGGACAGAACGATGGCGGTCAATTCGAATGCCGAATGCCCGGCCACGAAGCCCCAGAATGTTTCGATGTAACCGAGCTGGGTCAGATGCCCCGCCGCGGCCCCGATGACAAGTCCGTTGTAAAACAGGGTAAAGACCGTCCCCACCCCGAACAGCACCCCGGACGCGAAGGTGCGGAAGCCGATACCGGCGTTATTGAAGACATAGAAACCGAACATCACGAAGCCCTGACCGGACTCCCGTGCCTCCCGTTCCCGGGCCGGGTCATACTGGTTCTCCAGCTCCGCGACATTGGCCGCCGTCATGACCCGATGAACGAAATCGGGCTCAAACTGAAGCACCGCGATCATCGTCAGCAAAGTGCCCCAGAACACCAGGGCGGACAGGGCCACCAGACGCCACTCCGCACGCACGGTCCGGGGGAAATCCAGGGCCAGAAACCGAACCACCCGCATCGGGGACCAACCCCTCTCGGCGTAGAGCCGGTCGTGCCCCTCATGGGCCAGACGGGCCAACTCATCGACCAGACGCGGGCTGTAGGTCCGCGAACGGGCCAGGGCCAGTTGATGGCAGACGCGACGATAGAGCCCGGGCACATCCGCGGGGTCCGGCAACCCCGCCCCCCCCTGTTCCAATCCGACCCCGCCTTCGGTGGCATCCAGCCAGGCCCGAAGCGCGCGCCAGTCCGCCTCGTAGCGACGGATGAACTGCTCCTGCTTCATCCCTGGCGTCCGGTCAGCCAGTTGGCCATCGCGCGCAAGCGATCAGGCTCGGGTCGCTTGCCATCCTCCATCAGCGTGGGGACCAGTGCCGCAAGCTCCATGGCACGCGCATCACTGAGCAACGGGCGGCGCTCCGCGAACTCCACCAGGGCGCGTACCTCGTCCGGGGTCAGCGTGAGCGGCGGAGCGATGCTGCCCTTTACCGACTGCGACGCGGGGCGCGTTTCGGCATTCATCGCGTGCACCACGAGCGTTCCAGCGGCCAGGTCACCCAGGCGTTGAAAACGCCGATTGCTCAGGGCAGTCAACAGCCCGACGCCGTAGAACAGGGGCAGGGCGTCAGCCGTGCGCAGAAGATTGCGGATCAACGCGCTTCCCAGGTCCAACGGAGCGCCGTCGGCACGCACCACCTTGAGACCGATGGCGCGTTTACCCGGTGTGGCCGCATGGCGGCGCAACTCGAAAAAGACCGGGTAAAACCACTCGCCCGCGAACATCAGCAACAACAAAAGGCCCAGTCCCATCTCCCCCAGGGTGAAGAGCATGGGCGCGGCGACCGCGTAGACAAGACCCCGGATCAGGGCATCGAGTAGCCAGGCCAGGGCACGCGGTGCCGGGCCGGCGGGATGCAGATGTAGCTCGATTCCCTCGGGCGTTTCTATGCGCAGGATGGAGTCGATCACCTGCGCGGACTTCCCTTTTTGCACGGTCGGTTTATCACTGCTCTATCACCGGGTAGGACATTGCCACAGGCCGGAGCGTCACAACCAGCCCCGGGAAGGGCAGCGACAGAAAAAAACCCCGCTGCACTTGCGTACACCGGGGTTTTTTACGGCTCCCCCTGACTGGGGGTGCTGGTCGAAGCGGGAAACGGCTCAGCTGGCCTGACCGGCCTGCTGCTCGGCGACCTGACGGTGAACCTCAGCCATATCCAGTTCGCGGGCCTTTTCGATGATCTGCTCGAAAGCGGAGCCGGGCAAGGCACCGGCCTGGGAGAAGATGATGACCTTCTCGCGCATGATCATGAGGGTGGGGATGGAGCGGATCTGGAAGTAGCCCGCCAGGTCCTGTTCCTCCTCGGTGTTCACCTTGGCGAACACGATGCCCTCGTACTCGGGCTTGTCGGAGATTTCCTCGTATACCGGCCCGAAGGACTGGCATGGGCCACACCAGGGGGCCCAAAAATCAATGATGACGAAGTCGTTGTCTTCGACGGTTTTCTCAAAGCTGTCTTTGGTCAGGGCAACCGTGGCCATGGTGGATTCCTCAGCGTATTCATGAATCGGAAGCGGTCGGATCCGGTCAAATCCCGCACCCGCGGGCCCCAGGCCCTGAGGACCCCAGACACGGACGGACGCCGCCCCCTATGGCGAATGGGCGGCGATTATACACACCCCGAACCGCCTTCCCCCGCCCCGCGCGGGAGGGTATTCACTGAGCGCAAGGAAAGACGAAAACCTTGCTCGGATCGATGACGATATCGGCCTCGGCCCCGCGCTCGGCGCGGCATACGCCCGGCACCCAGGCACGCAACGAAAGGGGTGCCTGATCATCGCCGAGGTCCAATTCCAGGCGCACATCCGTCGCCTGACCCAACAGGTGAAAATCACTGACCCGCGCGCGTTTTGCATCGGCACCGTTGCCCGCCCCGCCTTCAGCAACTGGGCTCAGGCGCAGCGCGGCGGGGCGAAACATCACCTCGACCGTGCGGCCGTCGGGTATGCCCGGCGCTTCAAGCACGCCCAGCGGTGTGGACACGCGGCCATTCTCCACCACCGCGGTCAGCCGATTCAGGGTGCCGAACAGACCCGCGACAAAGGCATCGGCCGGGTGCCAGTAAATCTCGCCCGGGGTACCGGATTGCACGATCCGACCACCGTTCATCACCAGGATCCGGTCCGAGAGGATCATGGCCTCCTCCGGGTCATGGGTGACCATGAGGGCCGCCACGCCTTCCTCTCGCAATATGTCCAGGGTTTCGTCGCGAACCCGGGCGCGCAGCGTCACATCGAGGCCGGAAAACGGCTCGTCCATCAACAACACCCGCGGGCGGGCCGCGAGGGCGCGCAACAAGGCGACGCGTTGCTGCTGGCCGCCGGAAAGGACATGGGGGTAACGCCGCGCGGCATCACTCAAACCAATCTTCTCCAAGGAACGGGTGGCCCATTCGCGACGTTCAGCCCGCCCCCCCTTCACGCCGAAAAGAATGTTGTCCATGACACTGAGATGCGGAAACAGGGCGTAGTCCTGGAACACCATGCCCACGCCACGCGTCTCGGGCGGCGCGCTATGCCGGGAATCGGCCACGGTCTTGTCACCGATCCGCACAACGCCGGCCTGCAGGGTTTCCAGGCCCGCCGCGATGCGCAACAGCGTCGACTTCCCGCAGCCGGATGGCCCCAGGAGGCTGGTGACCTGGCCCGGCTGGACTTCGAGTGACACATCGTGAAGAACGGCAAGATCACCAAAGGCATGGTGAATCCCGCTCAGGGTCAGCAGGCTCATGACAAATCGCTTCCGCGCTGGGCGGTCCGGGGCGAACGGGAAATGACTGTATTCCGGGGGCTCTGGTCACCCATCACCGAGCTCCCGGGACTTGCCAATGGCTCGGCTGAGCAGCACCACGGGCAGGACGCCCACGGCCACGATGGACAGGGCCGCGAAGGCCGATTCCTCCAGCAGTTCATCGGAAGCGTACTGGTGCACGTAAGTGGCCAGGGTGTCGTAATTGAAAGGCCGCAACAGCACCGTCATGGGCAGCTCCTTCATGCAGTCCACGAAGACCAGCAACACCGCCGTCAATATGCTGCCACGCATCAGTGGAAAATGAATGCGGCTGAGAACCTGCCCCGGGCTCAGCCCCAGGGTCCGTGCCGCGCCATCCATGTTCGGCTTTATACGTCCCAACCCGGCCTCCATGGTGCCCATGGACAGGGCCAGGAAGCGCACCACGTAGCCGTAGGTCACGGCCACGATGGTGCCGCTCAGCAACAGGCCGGTGGATAGCGCGAAGGTTTCGTACATGAAGCCATCCACCGCGTTATCGATGTTGGCCAATGGATACATCACACCCACCGCGAGCACCGCGCCCGGTACGGCGTAACCCACACTGGCCACCCGCGTGGACACCCTCAACCAGGGGCTTTGACTCAGACGAACCCCGTAGGCGAGAAACAGGCCGATCAACACCGCCACCCCCGCGCCGAGGAATGACAGGGTCAGGCTGTTGCCGACTATGGTCAGGTAACCGTGATCCAGGGTGGCCTGGTAGTGATCGAGCGCATAGCGACCGAGTACGACTGCCGGAAAAACAAAACCCAGGCCTATGGGCAGGACACAGGCCAGCAAGGCCAGCCATGCACGCGCTCCGCGCAGCGTGTAGCCGACCGTCGTCCGACGACGGGTGGTCAGGCTGTGATACCGCTGATTGCGACGTGCCCAGCGTTCCAGGGTAAGCAGAACGAAGACGAAAACCAGCAGCACCAGGGCGAGTTGGGCGGCACCGCGCACACTGCTCATATTCAACCAGACGTCATATATACCAGCGGTGAAGGTCTGGACGGCGAAGAAATCCACCGTCCCGAAATCGTTCAAGGTTTCCATGAGCACCAGTGCCAGACCCACGACTATGGCAGGACGTGCCATGGGTAGCGCGACCCTCAGAAAGCTCTGCCACGGGCTCAAGCCCAGACTCCGACTCGCGTCCACCAGGCACTCTGACTGCTCCTGGAACGCGGCCCGGGCCAGCAGGTAGACATAGGGATAAAGCACCAGGGTCATCATGGCGATCGCGCCCCCGAGGGAACGGATTTCAGGGAACCAGTACTGACGCGGATTGGACCACCCGAACAGCTCACGCAACAGGGTCTGCAGGGGTCCCGCATACTCCAGAAAATCCGTGTAGACGTAGGCGAGCACGTAGGCCGGAACCGCGAGCGGCAGCAACAGCGCCCATTCCATGATTCGGCGCCCCGGAAACCGGCATTGGGCAACCAGCCAGGCCGTGCCCGTGCCGATTACGAAGGTACCCAGGCCCACGCCCACCATGAGCGCGAGGGTGGTTCCCACGTAGCCGGGCAGGACCGTCTGAAATAGATGACTCCACAGTCCATGGGAGTCGGACTGGTCGGGCACCATGGACAGGTAAATGACCGCGAACAGGGGGGCGGACACGGCAAAGGCGGCCAACAGGCCGCCCACCGTCCAGAGATCCAGGGCCCCCATACGGACACCCTTGAGACGACGCAGGGAAAGTTCAGACATTCAGCAGATCCGGGGGCGAAACGAACACACCCCGCATAAGAGACCGCAGGGCGGCGGGCATCCCTGCCCTACGGACCGGATAACCGGGCGATCCAGCCCGGGCTATCGGCCCACCGTCCCCGTCCACGAGCGCGCAATCAGTTATTGAAACCGACGCGATCCACCAATTTGGTGGCAGCGGGACGATGCTTTGCCACCTCGGCAAGATTCGTATCATCGGCCTTGAACTCACCCCAGGAAGAAACCAGTTCGCTGGGAGAGACCGAGCCATTGACCGGGTATTCGAAGTTTTGGTCAGCATAGAGTCTCTGGGCGAAATCTTCACTCAGAAACTCAATCAACTTGACGGCATTGTCGCGATTACGCGCGTACTTGGTCACCGCCGCGCCAGAGATGTTCATGTGGGTGCCGCGACCGTCCTGGTCTGGGAACACGACACGAACGGACGCCGCCCATTCCTTCTGCTCGGGCTGTTTGTCGTTGGTCACCATCTTGCCCATGTAATAGGTGTTGGCCACGGCCACGTCGCAGACACCCTGGTATACGGCCTTGACCTGGGCGCGGTCGTTACCTTGGGGACGGCGGGCCAGATTCTCCTTAACGCCCTTCAACCATTGCTCGGCCCCGTCTTCACCCAGGTGCGCGATCATCGAGGCAATCAAGGAAACGTTGTAAACGTGCTTGCCCGAGCGCATGCAGACACGCCCCCGCGCCTCCGGCTCCGCCAATGATGCGTAGGTTTCCAGTTCGCCCGGCTTCACCCGGTCCCGACTTACCAGGAATACCCGGCCGCGTGTGGTCAGTCCGAACCAGAGGCCATCCGGATGTCGGTACTGCGCGGGGATATTCGCATCGAGTACCGGTGAGTCGACCGCCTGCAGCACATCCGCCCGGACCATGTCGTTCAGCCGCCCGATGTCCACGGTGAGCACCGCGTCGGCCGCCGTGTTCCGCCCCTCCGCCCGAATGCGTTCAAGCATGCCCTTCTTGGCGAAGACCACATTCACCTTGATGCCGGTCTGCTCGCTGAAGGCATCGAGCATGGGGCGGATCAGGAAAGGCTGGCGGTAGGAATACAGGTTCACTTCACCCGCGGGCTCGGCGGATTGGGCACCGGAAGGAGCCAGCGCCAGAACGGTGATCAAGGGAACGATGATGCGAAGCAGACTTGGGCGCATTGAAGGCCTCCGGTTGAATCGGGAGTTCGCCTCCGTGAACCAAGCATCGCGCTGGAGGCGAGGTCCCAGCGCAACCCGTCACGGATCGGGACGAGGAATCATGGGGTGCACTCTAGACGAGAAAGATTCGCAAATCTATAACCATTCTCATTTAGATGACAAAAACCGGTGTTGTACGAAACACCCTCCTCCCTGACCGGAAGCCTGGGTGAGGGCGTCGATGCTACGGCCGACCGGCCCAGGACTGTTCATGGCAAGGAACAAGGCAGTTTGGGAAGCCCACCCTCCGCATCAGCGGGTTTGGCGCCAACATGATCCCATCGAACCCGTCGAGTCCAGGTCGCCCATGGCGGCCTTCGGGACCCGGGCACCGCTCACCGAAGGACAGCACCCCGCGGTGGATGGCGCACCGACTCCGGACCCGCGGATACTGATCGACGACAAGAGCGGCCGGAACGAGCGCTTCCATGTCGCGGGGGACACACGGAGCGCGGCCGGATGAGTTGAGCCATCCGCGAGGGGGAAAACCCCGATACTCAGGGCGAGGCGGAAGCCGCTCTATAGAAGCACCAAGATTCGCAGGGAAGACACAGGAAAAATCACGGAGGGACGAATGAGGGATTTCCCCCTATAATCCCAACTTATCAGGTTCACCATCGGCCCATGGCCGATAGGCGGACGCTGTATTTTCCAAACTACTAATGCGAGCAGATCGCGAGAGTCTGCCATGAGAATACTCATAGTTGAGGGAGAAGAAGAGCAGCCGTCCCTGCACGGTCTGTTCACGGTGCACGGCCATGATTCCGTGCGATCAGCACCGGGAGCCGACGTCGTACGCAAGTGCGATAAGGCGCCTCCCGATATGATCGTGTGGCGGGTCAGTACCGAATTGAACGACGTCGAATGGGCCAGGCTGGAGGTTCTCCTCAGGCGGGAGCATCGACCCTACGGCGTGGTCGTTATCGGAACACCCGGGACCCCGTCTCAAGCGGCCCGCTGTCTGAACCACGGAGCGGACGATTTCGTTCGATCCCCCTGGGACGAGCGCGAGTTGCTGGCCCGCGTCACCTCGGTCCTGCGCCGCGTGCATCCCCAGAACAAAGACCCGGTCATCGACCTCGATCATCTATCCATCGATCTACGCAGCAAGCAGGTCAGCATTGACGGTAGAACCATACGGCTTGCCCCCAAGGCCTATGCGCTGCTGCACCTGCTCGCCTGCGATCCCGGCCGGGTGTTCAGTGCCCACGAGATCATCGCCCATGTCTGGCCCAACAGACGCAGCGCCGACCAGAATGATGTCAAACAATGCATTCATACCCTGCGCCAGCGTCTGGAGATCGACCCCGCCAATCCACGGTTGATCTGCAACTCGCCGGGGTTCGGTTACTTCCTGGATCTGAATTGGGCGAATGCCGGCGGCGAGGAGGCCGATGCCTCCTGAGCACCCGATCGACGCCACTCGGACAAAGGTGCGATCTCGCTGGTTCTTTAACCTGGTTTAATCCACAATGGAGGCCTTCAGGAGGAGAGGACAATAACAACGAGATGATCGTCCGCGTGGAGTAACAGCGACTTTCCCAGCGTATGACCCTTCCGGGTTCGACGCTACGCTCCCCGAT
>JBMYTY010000027.1:0-11189 GCA_049604855.1 Gammaproteobacteria bacterium
GCGGAGTTCGTCGGCCTCGAACAGGGTCGACAGCTCTGGCTGGACAACTGTGAGGGCTGCCACGGCTATGGAACCGCCGGCGCCCCCATACCCATGATTCCGGGCGAATGGAAACCCCGGCTCGCCCAGGACAAGGCCGTCCTCTACCGGCACGCCATCGAAGGTTTCTTCGGCCCCGACGACGCCATGATGCCCGCACGGGGTGGCAACGATGCCCTCAGCGATGCCGAGGTGCGCGCCGCCGTGGACTACATGACCACGCTGGCTCGCCACCACATTGACCTTTCCTCCAAGACAAAACCCAACTGATCAACGCAAACACGAGGCAATCAACATGACTCCCACCCAAGTGCAGCTCATCAAAGACAGCTGGTTCAAGGTTCTGCCCATCGCCGACAAGGCCGCCGCCCTGTTCTATGGCCGCCTGTTCGAACTCGATCCCGGCGTGAAGCCGCTGTTCGCCAACTCCGACATGAAGGCCCAGGGCGCCAAGCTCATGAAGAGCATCAACCTGGTCGTCGAGAGCCTGGAGAAGCTCGAGGAGATCGTCCCCGCCGTCCAGGAGATGGGCGTGCGCCATGTGGACTATGGCGTCAAGGACGAGGATTACGACACCGTGGGTGCCGCCCTGCTGTGGACCCTGGAACAGGGTCTGGGCGATGCCTTCACCGACGAAACCAAGACCGCATGGGCCACCGCCTACGGCGTGCTGGCTGACACCATGAAGGCCGCCGCCGCTGAGAAGGCCGCCTGAATCCGGATCACCGATTCCGGATCACGCCCCGCTCCGGTACCCGACGCCTGTTGCGTTGGGTACCGGAGTGAGTGCCCGTTAAGGAAGCCCTCCCCGATCAGGACCGGGGATACAACCACGGCTTGAACCAACGGGTCAGCGTGGGCAATACGAAATAGGTCATGGTCGGCACGACGAGGCCCGTGAGAATGGCGATGCGCAGAAGCATGGGCAGCCCATCGAGAAATGGACCGACAAGTAGGCTGTAGACACTGACCAGGAAGTAGATGCCCACCCATATGACGAAGGTCAGACGGGACTTGGGCGGGTGCGGTGCGCCCTGGGTGGGAAGGTCGAACCAGGCCTCGAGACCGGATGCGACGGAGATTTCCGGTGTCTCGCTGACTGCCTCGGCACGCTCATGCCAATGCTGGCGCTCGGGTGATGCCTCCCAGGAATCAAGATTGGAACGCTTGTCGAAGCGGTAGACGATCCGATACAGGCAACGGCCGTTGTCCTCGTTGCGCAGCACGCTTGCGCCCAGGTGGCCCGGCACTTCGGCGGTGGCGCGGGTGATGCCCGCGATGTAGTCCTCGAACTCCTGCTCCTTCCCCGGCTTGGGCCGACGCGTGACCATGACGGTCACCGGTGCATCGGGATCATCCGGAAGCAGGCGACTCAATCGATGCTCGGTGTTGCCATCCACGGGTTGTGCTCCAGTCGATTCAAGACGCGCGGCGGCGCGGTCAGGGTGAACCACTCCTGGCTCGCCAGGGTCCGGAACCAGGCATGCAGGGAGGGGAAGGATTCGGGCAAGGGTAGTTGGTACGCCGCCGCCATACCGAACCGCGTGGCGAGAACCAGGTCAGGCAGCAGCCAGACGTCGGTCCCAAACCCGGCACTGAAACAAACCTGCCCGGAAAGGGCGGTCTCCAGGTCGGGCAGGGCCTCCAGCCAATCCGCTTCCCCCCGCTGAATGACCTCAAGGTCCCATTCATTTTCGGCCTTGTCGCGTTTTTCGAACACAACCTGGCGGATCGCTTTTCCCAGGCGCGAATCCCAGGCGCGGGTGTGGGCGCGGGCGGCGTCAGCGGATACGGGCCACAGGGGGCCGGAGCGCGTATGCAGGGTCTCCAGCATATCCGCTGAATCGGTCCAAACCTCAGCGTCCCATTCCATGACCGGCACCGTGCCGGTGTCCGTCAGTGAGGCCCAACGTTCGGACCAGGGGGGCTTGGTGTGGTCATGGGCCTCGAAGGCCAGGCCCGCCACACTGAGTGCCATGCGCACGCGCCAGCAGAACGGACACTCGGCCTTGTCGTAGAGCGTGACCATTGAGCGATGTTTGATTCCAGGAGCCCGTTCAGAGGCGCCGCAGGCGCAGCTCGTGCAGGTATTCCTCGACGAAATCGATGCGGTCCTGGCCCCAGAAGATCTGGTCGTCGATGACGAAGGTGGGCACACCGATCACGCCCTTGGCCTGGGCTTCCTCCCAGTTGTCCCTGAGTATCCCGAGCTTGCCCTCATCGGTGAAGGCGGCGGTCATCTCGTCGCGATCAAGGCCGAGGGACTCACCCACGTCGAGAAGAACATCGGACTGACCGATATCGGCCCCGGTGGCCCATTCCGCGCGCATCACTTCCACGATGTACTCGCGCAACACGCCTCTTTCCTCGGCGAGCAGGGACGCGGCACCGGCCAGCGTGGGCTCCGTGGTCGTGGGCGGAGGATTGACGGGTATACCCAGGCGGCGCGCGAAACGGGCCATGTCCTGGCGGGCGATGGGCAGCTTGGTCTTCGCCACCTCGGGCGGTGAACGGCCATCCCAACCACCCAGTGGCTTCCAGACCAGGTTGGCGTGGAAATCATCGAACATCGCGAACATCCGCTTGCTCGCCAGGTAGCAGTAAGGGCTGCGGAAATTGAAGTAGACGTGGACGTCGACAGCTTCGGTCATAGCGGGTCACCGAAAATAAAAGGGCCACGGATGAACACGGAATATCTGGTCCGTATTCATCCGTGGCCGATCAAACGGGCTTCCCCGGAACCCCGGCGAAGCCATCAAGGCCGATTATGGAAGCTCTGAACGAATCGTGACACGGCGCCTTGGCCCGTCTAATCGCCCATTTCGGCGTTGCGAATCTTCGCAATAGCGCGCTATTACGCGCGATTCGCGCCTTGAACTGAACGATTATCCGACCCAATTCGCTCGCGCCAGATTCATCCAGAGCTTCCCTAACGGAGCTGGCGTGGTGCGCCGGAATAGATATAGCGGGAACAAGTCCCATTTTTCGTCAGGCCAGGCGCGAGGCGAAGTCATAGTGGGACCATGGCGACAACGAGCACCGCGGCATGGCGGTAAATGGGGCCCCTATAAGTTTGGCTCGCCACACTAGTTCCCGCCCCCGGTCAGGTTGCGCAAGGCACGCACGGCGACGGAGATCTTCGCCACGTCCAGGGTCTCGCAATCGTCCAGGGCCTCTATGACCTGTCCGTAGCGCTTGAGCGGCGCCCCACGCCCCTTGAGCCAGGCCTCGACCGGATCCTTATCCGCGCCATGCATGCGAACCACGTTGACCACCAACTCCGAGTGAAGACCTTCCAGGTCCTCGGACAAGGCCATGCGCGCGCTTTCCTCCCAGCGGTCACCCGCACCGGTTCCGGCGATGCGCTGGCGCAGCCAGTTGATGGACAGGCTCTCGCTGAGCTGGAAATAGACCCGCGCCACGGCGCTATCGTCAGCTTCGAGCTCCACCGCGATGAAGCGGATCGCGAGGGAACCGTAGATCAGGCCCAGCGACGCGACGCGACGCGCCAACCCCGCGGGGACACCGACGGCCTCCAGGGTCTGGCTCCTCTCGTCGAGAATGGCCTTCTGTTTTTCGGTGACCAGTTCATCGACCGTGGTGAGCAGGGACTCGGCGCAGGGGGTGTAGATGCGCGAGGTGTCCTCAATGGACAGCGGCGACGCGTGATGGCGCAACAACCATCGGGTGGCCCGGTGAACGAGCCGCACGGCGGACACGTAGAGCTCGATCTGGGTGGCACCGTCGATGCGGTTGTCCAGGTCCGACACCTCCTGCCATACCGAGCGCAGATCGAAAACCTCCCAGGCCGTCAGATACGCCATGGCAATGGCTTCCAGGCTGAAACCGTATTGATCACGCAAACGGAAGGTGAAGGTCGCGCCCAGACGGTTGACCATGCGGTTGGTGATGTACAGGGCAATCAGTTCCCGGCGCAGCCGATGCTGCTCCATGGGGTCGCGATAATCAGAGCGCAGGGCCGTCGGGAAATAACGCATCAGCTCACGCTTGAGGAAGGGGTCCTCGGGCGCGCTGGAGGCCAACAGTGCCTCGTAGATGGCGTTCTTGGCATAGGCGATCAGCACGGACAGCTCCGGGCGGGTCAATCCCAGCCCCTGGGCCCGCCGCTCGTCGATGGCCTCATCGTTGGGCAGAAACTCGATCTCACGATTCAGGCGGCCCTCGGATTCAAAGGCCTTGATGAACTGGGTGTGCTCCTCCAGCAACTCCGGGGCCTTGTGGGCCATGAAGCTGATCGCTCCGGTCTGCCAGTAGTTTTCGCGCACCACGTGCTCCGCCACCGCATCGGTCATGTCCTCGAGCAGCCTGTTCCGCTGCTTCACGGTGAGGTCGCCGCTGGCCACCACGGCGTCCAGCAGAATCTTGATATTCACCTCGTGATCCGAGCAATTGACGCCGCCGGCATTGTCGATGGAGTCCGTGTTGATCCGCCCCCCATGGAGCGCGAACTCGATGCGCCCGCGCTGGGTGAGCCCCAGGTTGCCCCCTTCACCCACCACGGCGCAGCGCAGGTCCCGGGCATCGATGCGCACCGGGTCGTTGGCACGGTCACCGACGTCCGCATCGGTCTCCGAGGCGGCCTTGATATAGGTGCCGATACCCCCGTTCCAGAACAGATCCAGAGGGGCCTTGAGCAGCTCGCGGATGAGCGCATTGGGAGAGTAGGCTCGGGCCTCGCAGCCCAGGGCCCGGGCGGCCTCCCGGGACAGGGTGATGGACTTGGCCGAACGCGGGAAGACTCCGCCCCCCTTGGAGATCAGGGTCGCGTCGTAGTCCTTCCAGGACGAACGGTCGAGGCGGAACAAGCGCTCACGTTCGGTGTAGGAGCGCTCCGCGTCGGGGTCCGGATCGATGAAGATATCGCGATGATCAAAGGCCGCCACCAGGCGGATATGACGCGATAACAACATGCCGTTGCCAAACACATCACCACTCATGTCCCCCACGCCGAAGGCGGTGAAATCCTGGTTCTGTATATCGGTGCCCATTTCCCGGAAATGTCTCTTGACCGACTCCCAGGCACCGCGCGCGGTGATCCCCATCTTCTTGTGGTCATAGCCATGCGCGCCGCCGGACGCGAAGGCATCGCCCAGCCAGAATCCGTAATCCGCGGCCACGGCGTTGGCGATGTCGGAGAAGGTCGCGGTGCCCTTGTCAGCGGCCACCACCAGATAAGGGTCGTCCCCATCCCTGCGTACCACCGCCCGGGGCGGCGCGACTTCGCCGTCCACCAGGTTGTCGGTGATGTCCAGCAGAGCGCTGATGAAGGTTCGGTAGCAGGCGATGCCCTCCGCCACCAGGGCCTCCCGCCCTCCACTGTCCGGCGGGCGTTTGAGCACGAACCCGCCTTTCGCGCCCATGGGCACGATGATGCTGTTCTTGACCATCTGGGCCTTCACCAGGCCCAGGATCTCGGTTCGGAAATCCTCCCGCCGATCGGACCAGCGCAGACCTCCACGGGCCACCTTGCCACCGCGCAGGTGCACCCCCTCCACGCGCGGCGAGCACACGAATATCTCGAAGGCCGGGAGCGGTTTGGGTAGATCGGGCACCTGGGCGGGATCGAGCTTGAGGGCGATATAGGGCTTCGGCCCACCATCGTCACCGACCTGGAAGAAATTCGTTCGCAGCACGGCCCCGAGCAAGGCGACAAAGGCGCGCAGGATACGATCCGCATCCAGGCTCTCCACGGCATCGAGCGCGTGTCCGATCTCCTTGACGCGTTCATCGTAGACACTGTCCGCCTGGGTGGATTCCGGATCGAAACGCGCATGAAACAGGCCCAGGAGGCCGCGCGTGATATCGGGATAGGCCGCCAGGGTGTCTTCCATATAGGTCTGGCTGAATGTCAGACGGGTCTGACGCAAATACTTCGCGAAGCTCCGAAGCAGGGATATCTCACGCCAGTCCAGCCCAGCGCGCAGCACCAGTCGGTTGAAGCCGTCGTTCTCGGCATCCCCATGCCAGACTCGGGAAAAGGTCTCCTGAAAACGCTCGCGCAGCTCCCCCGAGGCCATGTCGCCGTTTTCCTGGTGACTGAGCAGAAAATCGTGCATGTAGACGGCGTTCAAGCCACTGTCGGTGCTGATCCGGTACGGCCGCTCACCCAGTACGCGAACCCCCATGTGCTCCAGGACCGGCAACACATCCGACAGGGCCAGGGGTTGATCGGCGGCGAACAGCTTGAAGCGGAGGGTGCCCGTGCGGTCTTCCATCAGACGGTAAAGGGCCAGGTCCAGGCCCTTGCCGGCCAGCACTCGCTCCACGTATTCGATATCGCGCACGGCCGCGCGGGCATCGAAATCATCCCGGTACGCCGCGGGAAAGGCCTCGATGTAGCGGGCCAGCAACGCACCGCCCCGCTCCTCGCCGTGGTGCTCAGCGAGGGCTTCGGTCAGGTCGTCGGCCCAGGTCCGAGTGATTTCCGTAAGCTGCTTCTCGAGGCGATCCGTCTTGACGTCGATCAGGTGTCCCGGCGGAGTGTGAATCGTGAAGTAAACCTGGGCGAAGTTGGATTCGTTCAGACTGACCCGGAAATCACTGGATACGCCATCCAGTTGATCCAGTAACAGTTTCTGCATACGCAGACGGATATCGGTGCTGAATCGCTCGCGCGGTATGTACACCAGGGCGGTGATGAAACGTCCGAATATCTCCTGGCGCAGGAACAGGCGCAGCCGCTGACGCTGACCCAGGTGCAGTATGACCACGGCATTACGGTGCAATTCCGCCGAGCTGATCTGCAGTAACTCATCGCGTGGGTAGGTATCGAGGATGTTGAGCAGGGTCTTGCCGTCGTGTGACGCGGTACGCAGCCGCGTCGAATCGAGCACATCCTGGATCTTGCGCCGCAACAGTGGCACGTCACGGGGGCTGCGGTTGTAGAAGGCGGCGGTATACAGCCCCAGGAACCGATGCTCGCCCGTCACCCGACCGTCCGCGTCGAAGCGCTTGATGCCCACGTAGTCCAGGTGCACCGGCCGATGCACCGTGGAGCGGACCTTGGTCTTCGTGAGAATCAGCGGATCGGGCTCGCGAAACAGTTCCTTCACATCATCGGGCAATGCGGTGAAGGTCTCAGATGCCTCATGCCGCGAGCGATGCCGCGCCGTTCCCAGTTCCGAGTCGGCAACCGCCTGCAGGGAGACCCCCGAGGCGCCCTCCTTGAGTTCGTATTCACGGTAACCGAGGAAGGTGAAGTGGTTCTCCCGTATCCATGCGAGAAATTCGAGCGTCTCGCCGAGATCCTCCGCGGCGACGGCCGATGCGTGCCCTCCCAGATCCTCCATGACCTCACCCAGGCGATCTTTCATCGCGCGCCAATCGGAACAGGCCGCGCGCACGTCCGAGAGCACGTCTTCCAGGTCCCGCTTGAGGGCGTCGAGAAAGACATCATCGGTGCGTCGCTCCACCTCGCAGTGCATGAGAATCCGGGCCGACTCCTCGTCCGTGGCGCCTTCCGGGAGAATTCTTGGGTAGACGGCCTGGTGAATGGTCAGGCCATTGCGATTGAGGGCCATGGCGACCGAATCGACCAGGAACGGCATGTCATCCACCGCCAACTGGACAATGGTGTGCACCGATTCCCACCCGTCCTCATCGGCGCGTGGGTTGAACACGCGCACGCTGTGCGCCCCCGGCTGGTGTTTGAGCAGCAGCTCACGATGGTTGAAGGCCTGGGCGAACAGATCCGCCGGACGCCGTTCAAGAAACACATCCATGGGCACCGGGCTGAAATATTCGGGAATGAATCGGGCCAGGGCTTCGCCTGCTTCGCCACCCAGACGCGCACGCGCCCGGGCTTGCAGGTCGGCCAGCACGGACTGCTTCTGATCGATGCTCACGTTGTTCCTCACAGGGTCCGGTAATCGTTGTTTCCGAGCACGCTTATGGTGCGCGCCTCGTTCCATGACGCCTCCTTCCATGGCCCCTCGTTCCATGCACTTGGGTTCCGTGGTCCCGGGATGACCCCGGCACCGCGTCAGCTCACCATCGGTACTTCTCCCATAAGCCGGGATCATCGGCGGAGCGACGTAGGTGACGTCCACGCCGATTCGTATCGGGTTCGCGTGCATAGCGATAGAGCCTTAGATCTCCCGTTTCGGCTTCGCCGTCCCTGTAGCGCGCGAGTTGTTCGAAACCGAGCTGTCCCAGGTCTCTCGGACGCAGGGCCCCCGCCGCCAGGTCGGTGAACACCAGGACAGCGGAAGAGGTGCGGGCACGCAGAAAATTGATCATCAGACTCGCATCCGAGGACGCACGGATCTCCAGGCTCCCCGGGAACACGACGGCAAAGTCATGCCGCTCCATGTTCTCGACCTGGCCCAGGCCCACCTCCTCGGATAAGGCGCTGATACGCGCACCCACCTGCTCCGCATAGCGGGACAACACTCCATGGGCGTCTATACCCAGGGCAATCACGGAACGGGGCTGATGCTTGGCCAACAGTTCCGCGAGTTCTGTGTGGTAAGGGGGCATGCCTCAAACCTGGAATCATGAGCGGAGGACCCTCGGAAGCAACCCGAAGGTGACGACGATTCAGTCCATGGAATCCGATGGCAGACCACGGAAATTATAGGCGCATAAAAGACACCTGATTTCGTAATTTCCGGCGATAACGGATTGAAATTTGATGGATTTCCCTAGGATTTGAACCCTTCAGCCAATGAATCCTCGACGCAGCGCGGACCACAAGGCCGGGCCGATCCCGGAATCATTGTTTTCAACCCAGAGGCTTGCACGGTGAATGCCCGCGCGCAGGCATCCTATACTGCGCCGAAAAATCTCCACCGGACCCTCCTCCATGCCCTACTTCATCTTCAAACAGTTCCCCAATCGAAAGCTCGAGTACATCGACGTGTTCGATGACTACCGACCGGCGCGGGATTTCGCCCGCGAGCAGCGCAAGGCGCTTCCGGAAGATGCCGAGTACATCGTCAAGATGTGCCACGCGAGCAACGAGGCTCAGGCTCAGGCGCTGTTACAGCAGGAACGCGAACCCCGTCCCATGGGTGAGGACGTCTGAGGCGCACCCGTACCCCGTGCTCACCGACCCCGGCTCAGGCTCAGGCTCAGGCCGCCGGATGCAGGGCCCCATCACGTAACACCAGGGTTCGGTCCATGCGGTCAGCCAAGTCCGCATCGTGGGTGACCACCAGGAATGCCGTGTCCAGTTCCCGGTTCAGCTCGAGCATCAAGCCGTAGACCTGCGCGGCGGTGTGCCGGTCCAGGTTTCCCGTGGGCTCATCGGCCAATACGCAGGCCGGCTCGGTCACCAGGGCCCGTGCCACCGCGGCGCGCTGGCGCTCCCCCCCCGACAACTGACCGGGCTTGTGCATCACCCGATCACCCAACCCGACCCGATCCAGCACGGCCCTTGCCCGCTCACGCGCCGTGCTGATCGGCTTGCCCGCGATGATCAGCGGCATGGCCACATTCTCCAGGGCGGAGAATTCCGGCAACAGGTGGTGAAACTGGTAAATGAACCCCATGGAGCGGTTTCGCAGTCGGCCGCGAGCCGCATCACCAAGCGCCGTCATATTCTCTCCGGCAACCGAGACCTCGCCGGCATCGGTGCGGTCCAGTCCGCCCAGAATATGCAGGAGCGTGCTCTTGCCCGCCCCCGAGGACCCCATCACGGCCACCCTTTCACCGGCAGCGAGGTCCAGGTCCACCCCGGCAAGCACCGCCACGTTCAGGTCGCCCTGGGTATAGGTCTTGCGCACGCCCCGGGCTCTGAGAATCGGTTCACTCATAGCGCAAGGCCTCGGCGGGTTGCGTGAAGGCCGCGAGTAATGCTGGCGGGATGGTGGCCAACACGGAAATGGTCACCGACATGGTCACGATGCGCACGATGTCACCGACCTGGACGTCCGAAGGCAAATCACTGATGTAGTAAACGTCCGGTGACAGAAACTGCACCCCGAACAGGCTCTCCAGGGCGGGGACCAGGTCGGGCACATTCACCGCGATCAGCACACCGAACAGCACGCCCAGTGCCGTTCCCGCCAAGCCCAGGATCGTGCCCTGCACGAGAAACACCCCCATGACGGCGGCGGGGGTCGCGCCGAGCGTGCGCAAAATGGCGATGTCGGACTGCTTGTCCGTCACCATCATCACCAGGGTGGCAATGATGTTGATCGCGGCAACCAGCACGATGATCGAGAGGATGATGAACATCACCGTCTTCTCGGTGGCGATGGCCTTGAAGAAATTGGCGTGCTCCCGGGTCCAGTCCCGGATCGCGTAGAACCCAGGCAGACTGCGCGCGATCTCCCGGGCAACCGAACGCGCCTGATTGAGGTCATCCAGCTCCACCCTCACACCCGTTACCCGCTCGCCGCTGCGATACAGCACCTGGGCATCACGCATGTGGATCACGGCCATGTTGCGGTCGTACTCGTGGTGACCGATCTCGAATATCCCCGTCACCGTGAAGCGCTTGTATCGCGGCAGAATCCCTGCCGGCGTAGCGGTCGCCTGGGGACTGACCAGGGTGATCTTCTCGCCCGGAAACACATCGAGAAAACGCGCCAACTCGACACCAAGCAGCACGGAGTATTCACCCGGCTTCAGGGAATCGAGGCTGCCCGAGATCATCTTCTCGCCCACTTCCGAAACCTTGGGCTCTTCCCCCGGCAGAACGCCGCGAACCAGCACGCCGCTCACCTGCTTGCCCTTGGCGATCATGCCCTCACGCTGCACAAACGGGGCCGCGCCGATCACGCGCGGATGCTTCTCCGCCATGTCCCTGGCCGCGGGCCAATCCTCCAGGCCCGCCCCGGTGCCGTAGATCGTGGCGTGGGAGACCATACCCAGGATGCGTTGGTGGAGTTCCTTTTCGAAACCATTCATCACCGAGATCACGATGATCAGGGCCGACACGCCCAGCATGATTCCGATAATGGAGATCAGCGACGTGAGGGAAATGAAGTGATTGCGTCGACCCGCGCCCGTATAGCGCAGCCCGATGAACAGTTGCAGGGGGCGAAACATGGGCGCGGATTATTCCACAGCCTCATGTCAGACAGTCAGTCCATCGTCGGCGCCTTCGCCAGCCCGACGCTCAGAAGCCGGATCGCGCCCTCATCAGCGCAAAAAAAATGCCCCGTGCAGCAAGCTGTACGGGG
>JBMYTY010000028.1:0-10897 GCA_049604855.1 Gammaproteobacteria bacterium
GAAGAGCGCGTGCGCAAGATCGTCGTCGAGCAGCTCGGCGTTCAGGAAGAAAATGTCACTCAGGAAGCATCCTTCGTGGATGACCTGGGGGCGGACTCCCTGGACACCGTAGAGCTGGTGATGGCCCTTGAAGAGGAATTCGAATGTGAAATCCCCGACGAGGAAGCCGAGAAGATCACCACCGTCAAGGAAGCCATCGACTACATTCAGGCTCACCAGAACGGTTGATTCCGCGCGGCTCGTGGAAGGCAGAAATGCCGCGTCCCCTGAGGGTGGATGCGGCGTTTTTGTTTCCGCGACCCCAGCGGATGATCCCGGATTATCCAAGTCATGCTCCGTA
The DNA here is from genome assembly GCA_049604855.1 of Gammaproteobacteria bacterium. Taxonomy (GTDB): domain Bacteria; phylum Pseudomonadota; class Gammaproteobacteria; order JACKNK01; family JACKNK01; genus JBMYTL01. Next base: position 341 of record JBMYTY010000028.1, read on the forward strand.
CATGGGGCGTGCAAGAAAAAGAAGAGGAGGCGCCCTTGTTTGGCTCCACCATTACACCTCGTAGAGTCGTGGTTACCGGCATCGGGGTGGTATCTCCCGTAGGCAATACCACTGCCGAGTCCTGGGAGAACATCCTCGCCGGCAAATCGGGTATCACGGCCATCACCAAGTTTGATGCGAGCGACTTCACCGTGCGCATCGCTGGTGAAGTCCGTGGCTTCGATGTGACCGAATACATGTCCGCGAAGGACGCCCGCAAGATGGACGGGTTCCAGCACTACGGAATCGCGGCAGCCATTCAGGCGGCGCGCGACTCCGGGTTCGAGGTCACCGATGAGAACGCCGAACGCATTGGCGTCCACATCGGTTCAGGAATCGGCGGCATTGAGACCATGGAGAAATCCATCATCGCCTGGCACAAGGGGGGACCTCGCAAGATATCCCCGTTCTTCGTGCCCAGTGCCATCATCAACATGGTGGCGGGAAACCTGTCGATCATGCAGGGCTATCGCGGTCCTAACCTCAGCATGGTCACCGCCTGCACCACCGGCACCCACAGTATCGGTGAGGCCGCTCGGCTGATCTCTCTGGGTGATGCGGACATCATGCTTGCCGGCGGTGCGGAAAACGCGGAATGCCCGCTGGGCGTGGGCGGTTTTGCCGCTGCGCGTGCCCTTTCCACCCGCAACGACGAGCCGGACCAGGCCAGTCGGCCTTTTGATCTGGACCGTGACGGGTTCGTTCTGGGAGACGGTGCCGGTGTGCTTGTCTTGGAAGAATACGAACATGCCAAGGCGCGTGGTGCGAACATCTACTGCGAATTGGCCGGTTTTGGCATGAGCGCGGACGCCCACCACATGACCCAGCCCATGGAAAGCGGGGAGGGCGCAAAGCGCTGCATGCACTCCGCCCTGAAGGACGCGGCAATCAACCCCGAGGAGGTGGATTACGTCAACGCCCACGGGACGTCCACTCCCCTGGGCGACATAGCCGAGACCAATGGCGTGAAGGCGGCACTGGGTGATCATGCGAGCAAGATTGCCGTCAGTTCCACCAAGTCGATGACGGGGCATCTGCTCGGCGCGGCCGGTGGCGTCGAGGCGGCATTTTCCGTGCTGGCTATCCGCGATCAGGTGGCTCCTCCGACCATTAACCTGGCCAAGCCTGATCCGAAATGTGATCTCGACTACGTTCCCAACACCGCGCGGAATATGAAGATCGATGTGGCGGTTTCGAACTCGTTCGGATTTGGCGGTACCAACGGAACGCTGGTCTTCAAGCGCCTCTGACCGGGATATCCAGAGTTCCGTACCTCAAGCGCCCGCGTGTCGTTCACTCCTGTGCACGATTCGCGGGCGTTTTCGTTGTTCAGAGCTTTCTTAACGGGTAGAGATCGGGTGCGTTCGCTCTATCTACTCGGGATTCGGAGTGTTGAGTGCTGATGGTGCTCATCAATGGTCAGCCGGGTGACCGGATTGACGCCATGGACCGGGGCCTGGCGTATGGCGATGGACTGTTCGAGACCGTCGCGGTTCTGAAGGGGGAATTCGTCCTCTGGGATCAGCACATGCGGCGTCTCCTCAGGGGCTGCGGGCGGTTGGGCTTCTCAAGCCCCGATTCCCAGCTGCTCGAGCACGAGGCCAGGGCGTTGTTGCGGGACGCTGACGGCGACAGTCATGTGCTTCGCATTACGGTGACACGTGGTGTGGGCGGTCGCGGTTACGCTCTACCGGTCGAGTCGTTCCCCACCCGGATTCTCAGTCTTCACCCATGGGTGCATGTGAATCCAGAGCCTTTCGTTCGGGGCGTGGACCTGATGTTCTGTGACACCCCGGTGAGCGTGAACCCGGTGTTGGCGGGGTTGAAGCACCTCAATCGCCTCGACAATGTTCTCGCGAGACAGGAGGTCGTTGCCGCCGGGGTGCATGAAGGCCTCATGAGTACCACGCGGGGGCACGTCATCAGTGGCACGCAGACAAACCTGTTCTTCGTGGAAAGAGGTGGATTGGTTTCACCGGATCTTGGAGAGGCGGGGGTTTTCGGAACCTGCGCGGAGTCCATTATCGAAACCGCGGCACGGATCAACCTGCCGGTGACGGTGGAGCCCGTGACCCGGGAACGTGTAATTTGCGCGGATGAACTGTTTCTCTCCAACTCCGTCGTCGGAATCTGGCCGGTGAGCCGCGTGATAGACGAGAACAGGTCGATTGGCCCGGTCACGCGGTCCTTGCAGCGTGCTGTGTGTCGACCGTGGCTGCATGTGTATTCGCTTCCCTCTGAGACCTGGGGCAAAGGTGATGGCCGCTGAGGAAAAATCATCCGCACGGGAATCCATGGCAACGCCCATGGACCTGGAATCCGAAGTGGGCGGCGACACGCCTGCTGACCAATCGAGTGGGGGAGGGAAGAGACCTTCGTGGCTCAAACGGCTCCTGATTCTCGCCCTGGTGCTCGTACTCGCTTTGGCGGTGGTCGCTGCCGTGGCCTGGCGACATTTTCAGGGTTTTGCTTCTTCGCCATTGCCGATCGAGAAGGCCGTTGTCGTGGAGATTCCTCCGGGCACGGGGGTGAAGTTACTGGCCGCCCGCCTTACCGAGAAAGGTCTGATCCCTGACCCGTACCGTTTTGAGTTACTCGCACGCGTGGAGAAGTTCGCGTCGCGCATAAAGGCCGGGGAGTACCAACTCGAACCGGGCGTCAGTCCACGTGCCGCCCTGGAGTTGTTCGCCTCCGGCAAGGTGATCGCGTACAGCGAAACCCTCGTGGAGGGTTGGAATTTCAGTCAGATGATGGATGCGGTACGCAACAGTCCGATTCTTGAGCGCACCCTGCCTGACCTTGAGCCTGAGACCGTGATGAAGGCCCTGGGACAGGAAGGCGTCCACCCCGAGGGGCGCTTTTATCCGGACACCTACCTGTTTCCTCGCGGAACCACTGACGTTGAGTTCCTCAGTCGGGCCTATCGGACCATGGAGGCCAAACTCGATGAGGCCTGGGCCGCGCGCAGTGCGGGTCTGCCTTTGAATACACCCTACGAAGCCTTGATTCTCGCCTCCATCGTGGAGAAAGAGACCGCCGCGCCCGAGGAACGGCCGCGGATTGCCGGTGTGTTCGTGCGACGCCTTCAGAAAGGGATGCGACTGCAAACGGATCCAACGGTGATCTACGGCATGGGCGACCTTTACAAGGGCAACATCCGTCGCCGTGACCTGAAAACCGATACGCCCTACAACACCTACACGCGAAAGGGATTGCCGCCCACGCCCATCGCAATGCCCGGTGGAGCAGCCCTGCACGCAGCCCTGCACCCGCTGGATGGCAAAACGCTCTATTTCGTGGCCCGCGGTGATGGCAGCGGTACCCATGTCTTTTCCGAGACGCTCAAGGCGCACAACCGCGCCGTCGCCGAGCACCAGTTGAAGAGGCGTCGATGACTGCACCCCAAGGTCGGTTCATTACCCTGGAGGGTGGTGAAGGCGCCGGAAAGACCACTTGTCTGAACCAGATCCGCGCGCGCCTGGAAGGGGCGGGCGTGGATGTGGTGTCCACCCGCGAGCCGGGGGGGACCGAACTCTCGGAGCATCTGCGAGACATCCTTTTGGGGCATGAATACACCGGCATGGCGGACGACACGGAGCTGTTGCTGGTGTTCGCGGCGCGCGCGGAGCATCTGGCGCGCGTGATCAAACCGGCGCTGGACGCCGGTCGATGGGTTCTCTGCGACAGGTTCACTGATGCGACGTACGCCTACCAGGGCTCGGGTCGAGGTGTATCCATGGAGCGCATAGCGCAGTTGGAACATTGGGTGCAGGGGACGCTCCGCCCGGACGCGACCATCCTGCTCGATGTTCCGGTCGACGTGGGTCTCAAGCGCGCGGGTCAGCGCAGCGAGCCGGATCGGTTCGAGCGGGAACGGGAGGAGTTTTTCCACCGGGTTCGTAAGGGCTATCTGCGCCGTGCGCGGGAGGAGCCGTCACGGTTTTCCGTGGTGGATGCCGGCCAGACGTTGGAGCGGGTAGGGTCCGACCTCGATGCCGTGATGGATAGCCTGCTGTCAGGATTCGCGGTCGCATGAAGCCGCTGCCCTGGCAACGTGCCACCTTCGACTCGTTACGGCAACAGAGCGCCGAAGGTCGCTTGGCCCATGCCTTGTTGTTCACCGGCCCATCCGGCGTGGGCAAGCGTCATTGCGCGCAAGCCTTTATCGCCGCTGATTTATGTCGCCAGCCCGGGCCTACGGGCGAGGCGTGCGGAGAGTGTCCGTCGTGCCAACAACTGGCCGTAGGCTCACATCCGGACGTGCGCCGCGTTGAGCCACCCGAGGATAAGACCGTGATCACCGTGGATCAGGTGCGTTCCATGATCGACTTCATCAACCTCAGTGGACAGTACGGGGAGCGTCGTTTCGCATTGATCGACCCCGCCGATTCCATGAACGAGAACGCGTCCAATGCCCTTCTTAAAACCTTGGAGGAACCGGGCTCGGGTTCAGTCCTCATTTTGGTGACCTCCACGGCCGGTGCCCTGTTGCCGACCTTGCGAAGTCGGTGTCAGCAATGGCGTTTCCCTGTGCCTCCGAACGCGGATGCGCTGTCCTGGTTGGCCGATTCAGTCAAACCGGCCGCCGATGACGAGTTGGCCCGTCGGCTTGCGATTGCCGGTGGGGCCCCCCTCATGGCGGCGGCTTTCGATGATGAAATGCTGACCCTGAGAGGCCGACTGGCCGAGGCTTGGCTGATGGTGGGCGAAGGTCGGCGCGACCCGATCGAGGCGGCGGACGATTGGAAAAAGATCAGTCCCTGCGATGGCATCAGATGGCTGATGGAGTGGGCCGGTGACTGCGCGCGCCTGGCGGCCGATCCAAACGCCCCGATAGCCGATCCGTCATTGGGTGGCCGTTTGCAAGGCTTGGCCCAGGGCCTAGACTTGGCGACATTGACCCGGTGGCACGCCGAGGTGGCCAATGCCCACCGCCGCTGCGCGCATGGGTTGAATGCTCAATTGGTTTTCGAAGATCTCATGGCTTCCTGGGCTGCCGTATGTCGCACGCGCCAGGGAGTCCGTCCCACCAGGAGCCCGGCATGAATGACGCAGCCCGACCCATGCGCAGACAGGGTGTATTGGCCTTGAATATCAAGGACAAGAACGCCCTGTATGCCGCATACATGCCCTTTGTGGCCGATGGTGGCCTGTTTATTCCCACGAATAAGTCCTACTCACTGGGCGATGAGGTGTTCATGCTCATCAGTCTTATGGATGAGAACGAAAAGGTGCCGGTACCGGGCAAGGTCGTTTGGGTAACGCCTCCGGGGGCCCAGGGCAATCGTCCACCTGGTATCGGCGTGCAATTCAAGGATGGGGGAAGCGCGCGAACGAAGATCGAGTCCTACATCCCCAACGCGGCCGAGAACAAGCGCGCCACGCATACGCTCTAGTGTCGTGCGCCAAGCGAATTGGAACGTATAACGGCCCCATCTAGGCGCACTACACGGGTCGCCCTTCTGGCGACTCACTTCAACGCCGCCGATTCGGCGGCGTTTTTGCGGTATTAATCTGGAGAACCCCGGTGTCCCATCCCTTGCTGATCGATTCCCACTGCCATCTGGATATGCTCGATTTGAGCCATTTCGATGGTGGTCTGGACGGCGTTCTCGATCAGGGCAGTGAGATGGGCGTGGGGCACTATCTCTGCGTGAGCGTGGACCTGGAAGCCTATCCCTCCATGAGGGACCTGGTCTCCGCCCGTGAATCCGTGTCCATCTCCGTCGGAGTCCATCCCAACCACGACCACGGGCATGAGCCCGATGCCGACGAGTTAATCCGTATCGCGCGGCGCGATGGTTGCGTGGCCATCGGTGAGACCGGGCTCGACTATTTTCGCGGCGAGGGTGACCTGGAATGGCAGCGCGAGCGTTTCCGCACGCACATCGCGGCTGCGCGTGAATGCGGTCTTCCCTTGATCATCCACACCCGTGAAGCACGTGAAGATACCTTGCGGATCCTGGAAGAGGAGGGGGCGCGCGATGCGGGAGGGGTCATGCATTGCTTTGCCGAAGACTGGGAAACCGCCAAGCGCGCCATGGATATCGGTTTTTACATCTCCTTCTCCGGGATCGTGACTTTCAAGAGCGCTGTTGAGCTGAAGGACGTGGCGCGCCAGGTGCCCGCGGACCTGATGTTGGTGGAGACGGATTCACCCTACCTGGCGCCCGTGCCCAAACGGGGAAAACCCAATCAGCCTGCCTTCGTGCGGCATACGGCGGAGTATGTCGCCGAGCTTCGAGGCATGGATTTCGACGCCCTGGCCGCGCAGACCAGTGAGAATTACCAGCGCCTTTTCGGGGCACTGGGCCACATGGCCGCGTGATCGTCCCCGATACACTGTTTCAAGGATCAGTCCTTCAGGTGATAGCCATCCGTGCGCTGCCACAAGGCGTTCACTTCGCGCAGCAGCTTGTGTTGGCCGAGGACCAGCTTCCAGCGTGATCCGCCGGTCTGGCGCCAAAGTACGGCGGAGCGCAATCCGGAAAGCAACAATGCCCGCACCTTGTCCGCGTTATCGCTGTTCTCGAGGAAACGTGGCTCGCCCTGAACCCGCACGCGTGGGGTCAGCGTGCTTACGGTGGTTTTATAGGTCTCGGCCAGGGAAGCGATCACACTCTGGTGGACCAGGCTGTCGAAATAACTCATCTGCTCGCGGGCCCGCTCAATGCCCGTCCCGATCCGCCCAAGCATTTCGCGGTCGGCGGAGACACGTTTTTCCAGGGTGAGGATTTGGCCGGCGTAGACCGAAGACAGCCGGGACGCGGGCATCTTCAGGGTCATCAGGGTTTCCAGGCCCCGCTTGAGATGGTTGGGTGATCCGTAAATCTCGCTCGTGTTCTCGGCGTCGATTTTCATCACCGGGTTGAGCGAGTGCTCAAGCTCGTCCATGGGGGCCTCACCTTTCTCGGCGATCGAGCGCACCAGGGCGATACATTGGTAAAGACCCGCCAGGGCCAGGGTCCGGTCGGTTTCGGTATGCATGAGTCAAACTTCCGAGGAATCGATAATGGCCCCGCCCAGACAGGTGTTTGCGTCGTAGAACACCACTGATTGTCCCGGGGTGACCGCCCATTGGGGGGTTTCAAAGCACACCCGCACCCCGTTCCCCTGGGGCTCCACCGTACACGCCTGCTCCTGCTGCCGGTAACGGATTTTGGCCTTGCAGTGCAATGGAAATGTGGGTGCGGCGCCGCGAATCCAGTGCGTGCTGGACGCTTGCAGGGAAGGGCTCATGAGCAGCGGATGATCGTGCTCCTGAACGGCGACCAGTACGTTGCGTTCCAGGGCTTTCCCGGCGACGTACCAGGGGTTGTCACTGGCCTCTCGCAAGCCGCCGATGCCCAAGCCCCGTCGCTGTCCGAGTGTGTAATACATCAGCCCCTGATGGGTTCCGATGACGGTGCCATCCGGGGTTTGGATCTCCCCCGGCTGGGCAGGAAGGAAGCGCGCCAGGAAATCCTTGAAGCGCCGCTCACCGATGAAACAGATGCCGGTACTGTCCTTCTTGGCGTGATTGCTGAACCCCGCCCGGGCCGCGCGTTCACGGACCGTGGTCTTCTCCAGGTCTCCGAGCGGGAACAGCGCCGGTCCCAACTGGGCCTGGTTGAGCATGTAGAGAAAGTAACTCTGGTCCTTGGCCGGATCGAGTCCCTTGACCAGCTCCACGTGGTCTCCCGCGTCGACACGCCGCGCGTAGTGCCCGGTGGCGATGGCGTCCGCTCCCAGGGTCCGGGCGTGGTCCAGAAAGGCACGGAACTTGATCTCCCGATTGCAGAGTACATCGGGGTTGGGCGTGCGGCCTGCTCGATATTCATCGAGAAAATACTCGAACACCCGGTCCCAGTATTCCGCTGAAAAGTTCACCGCATGCAGGCGGATACCCAGGGCGTCCGCGACCGACCTGGCATCGGCCAGATCTTCCGCGGCGGAGCAGTATTCCTCGTCGTCGTCCTCTTCCCAGTTCTTCATGAACAGGCCTTCCACCTCGTGGCCCTGCTCAAGCAGCAGCAAGGCGGCAACAGAGGAATCCACTCCCCCGGACAGGCCAACGATCACCTTCATCGGATATTCCTCAGAGGTCCGTCAGCAGGTCCAGGGGAAAGCGCCGACCATCCAGGTAGTCTTTCAGACCCCGCATCACCAGGGGGCTGCGCATCTCGGATACGCGCCTTTGAAGCGTCTCGAGATCAAGCCACAGAGTTTCATCGATATCCGCATCCAGCGGACGATCGGCATCGAATCCGGCGACCTCACCGAAAAAGACGAAGCGAAGAAAGGTGGGCGCGCCGTTTGGGTGGCGCCAGCGGTAAACACCCACCAGGCCCTGGGGCGTGAAGGACCAGGCGGTCTCTTCCCGAACCTCGCGGACCACGGCGTCCAACAAGCTCTCGTCGTCTTCCAGGTGGCCCGCGGGCTGGTTGAGGGTGGGGCGACCGTCGATGGTTTCACGAACCATCAGGAAGCGCTTATCGCGCTCGATGATGGCGGCAACAGTGGCGTTGGGACGAAACATGGCGCGGATTGTAGCGGCTGGGAGCCTGGGCGGCCCGATCTACCCAACTGGAATCGCTTCCTTAACGATCTGTAATGCTTTGGCCACTTTAAGGAAAGGTGCGGACCCCCAATATCGACACCAAGCCTGTAACCCCTGGGAGCCAAACACCATGAATGCGAACAATCCTGTTTCCATGAAGCATGCCCGCAAGGCCCTGGTGCCCGTCCTGGTAACCGCTCTTCTGGCCGGTGGGGCGGGACTGGTGGCGGCGCGCGTCGCCGATCAACCCCTGCAGTCCGCTCCGCCGGTGCTGTTGAACACCGCGCGCCCGGGATTCGGTGACCTGGTGCAGGCGGTCAGTCCCGCGGTCGTGAACATTTCGGTGACCGGCATGGGCGAAGGGAGCACCGCCAAAGCCATGCCGCGCGTGCCGCGTGACATGCCCATGCCCGAGGCGTTCCGCCGGTTCTTCGAGCAGTTCGAGGGCCCTGATGGCGGACCCGAACTGGGCGCGCCCCAGCGTCGCGGCCTGGGGTCCGGATTCGTGGTCAGTGCGCAGGGACATGTGGTGACCAACCATCATGTGGTGGAGGACGCCAGCGAGATCACCGTCACCCTGAACGACGGTACCCAGCTTCCCGCGACCCTGGTGGGTTCTGACTCAAAAACCGATCTGGCCGTGCTCAAGGTCGAGCCAGAGAAGCCCTTGCCCTTCGTTCGCTTCGGCGACTCTGACCGTGCGCGGGCCGGAGACTGGATTCTCGCCATCGGGAACCCCTTCGGCCTTGGCGGAACGGTCACCACCGGGATCATCTCGGCCCGTGGGCGTGACCTCAATTCGGGGCCCTTTGACGATTATCTGCAGGTGGATGCGCCCATCAATCGGGGCAACTCGGGGGGGCCGCTGTTCGATCTGGACGGACGGGTGATCGGCGTGAACAGCGCGATCTACTCCCCCAACGGCGGCAACGTCGGGATCGGCTTTGCCATTCCGGCAAACCAGGCCCAGCCGGTGGTGGATCAACTCATCGCCGATGGCCGCATCGAGCGTGGTTGGTTGGGTGTCCGTATCCAGGCCGTCAACGAGGACATGGCCTCGGCGCTGGGTCTCGACGAAGCCGCGGGTGCCCTGGTGGTGGCCGTGGAGGGCGATTCTCCGGCCCAGCGCGCCGGGTTGAAGCCCGGCGACGTGATCCTGGATGTGGATGGCGAATCGATTGACACCCTGCGCGACCTGACTCGCTACGTGGCCGGCCACAAGCCGGGCTCCGAGATCGACGTGAAGCTTTGGCGTGAACGCGGCATGAAGACGCTCTCCGTCACCCTGGGCGAAAGTGCTGAGCAGGTGGCCGCCGGGATTTCGCCCGATCCCGCTCCGACCAAGGCCAGGCTGGGCGTCACCGTGGCGCCCCTGGACCCCGACCTGCGCAAGCAACTGGGCGTCGGGCGTGACGCCCGCGGCGTGGTGGTCGCCGGGGTGGAGCCCGGTGGTAACGCCGCCCGGAAGGGGATACGCGAAGGCGACATCATCACGCAGGTGGATCAGCAGCCCGTGGATGGCCCCCGGGCCTTGATCAATGCTCTGGAAGCCGCCGATTCGGCGGGCCGTCATCAGGTCCTGGTGCTGCTGGTGCGGGACGGGGCCCCCCGCTTCGTGGCCGTGGGCATCTCCTGACCCGACGTTTTTTCTCTCAGTCTCTCTCCCCCTTGGGTGGTTCGTGGATGTGCTTGCGTGTCATATCCCCGGCCACCTTTTTCTTTTTCCGTTGCCCGGCAAGCCCCGCGTTCGGTGAAGGTATCGCCGCGCCCGCTCCGGGGCCCACTCGAAGTAGACTGCTCCCTGCCCGAAACCGCGTCTCCTCCCTATGAAGATTCTCCACATTGAAGATGATCGTTCGACAGCCGACTACGTGGCCAAGGGGCTGGGTGAAGCCGGTCATGTCACCGAGCACGCCGCGACCGGACCCGAGGGGCTGGGGCGGGCCATGGAGGAGGACTACGACGTACTCGTGGTGGAT
>JBMYTY010000029.1:0-10814 GCA_049604855.1 Gammaproteobacteria bacterium
TACGGGGCACCTCATCGGGTAAAGCGCAGCGCCACGTCTCCCAGTTCCTGGAAGGCGCAGAGCACGCAATCCCCCGCCTTCACGGGCACCGCCTCGGTAATGCCGCCACTGAGCACGAAACTGCCGGCGGGCAGGGTCTCTCCCATCTCGGCGAGTACATTCACCAACATGGCCACGGCCTCCGCCGGGTGCCCCATGACGGCGGCGGAACAGCCCCTGGCGATGACGGCGTCGTTCTTGACCAGGGTCACGCCCAGGGCACCGAGGTCCAGTTCACGTGGATCACGGGCACGGGCACCGCTGACGTAGCGGGCGGATGAGCCGTTGTCGGCGATGACGCTTTCCAGATCGAAGCGGAAGCCGTTGAAGCGTGAATCGATGATCTCCACGGCGGGCACCACGTAATCGGTGGCGGCGATCACGTCCTCGCGGGTGCAATCGGGCCCCTCCAGCTCGGTGCGGGTCACGAAGGCCACCTCGCACTCCACCCGTGGATGGACCAGATCAGACGTGGATATGTCGGAGTTCTCCGGCCGCGCCATGCGGTCGGTGAGGAAACCGATGGACGGCTTATTCACGCCCATCTGCTGCATCTTGGCCTTGGAGGTCAGCCCCGCCTTCCAGCCCAGGAGCCGATGGCCCTGGGCCACGTAGCGCCGCCGCAGAGCCGTCTGCACCGCGTAGCCGTCGCCAATGGTCATGCCCGGATACTCGTCGGTGAGTTTGGGGATGGCGCTGGCGCGGGTCTGGGCCGCATGCACCCGCGCGCACAGGTGCACGATGTCGCCATAGCTGAGCGTAATGTCCATGTTCGTCGCGGTGTTCATGGCGGTGGCCTCAGAGCTTCACGCAGACGTTGCGGGTCTCGGTGTAGAACTCCAGCGAATGCACCCCGCCCTCGCGGCCGATGCCGGACTGGCCGGTGCCGCCGAAGGGGGTGCGCAGGTCGCGCAGGAACCAGCTGTTGATCCAGGTGATGCCCACGTTGACCCGGGCGGCCATGCGATGGGCGCGGGCTAGGTTCTCGGTCCAGATGGTGGTGGACAGGCCGTATTCGGTGTCATTAGCCAGGGCGACGACCTCGTCCTCGCTGTCGAAGGGACGCAGATGGCAGCAGGGGCCGAAGATCTCTTCCTGGATGACGGAGGCGGTCTCGGGCAGGCCGGTCCACATGGTGGGCTGCACCCAGTGTCCGGCAGCCAGTTCGGGCGGCAGATCCGGCTCGCCACCACCGGTCACCACGGTGGCGCCCTCGTCCACGGCCTTCTGGTAGTAGGACAGCACCTTCTGTTTGTGCTCGGCGCTGATCAGGGGGCCATAGTTCGCATGGGTATCGCGCGGACGGCCGAAGCGCACCGACTCCGCCTGCTTTTTCAGCGCGGCGACGAAGTCATCAAAGATCGGCCGCTCCACATAGACGCGCTCGGTCCCCAGACAGACCTGCCCGGTATTCAGAAAGGCGGAGCGATGGATGCCCTTCACCGCGGCATCGAAGTCACAGTCGGCGAACACGATGCCGGCGTTCTTGCCGCCCATCTCGAAGGACACATCGCGGGTGCCCTCGGCGGCGGCCTTCATGATGGCCGTGCCGGTGCGGGTCTCACCGGTGAAGGTGATGGCATCGACGCCCTGATGCGAGGTCAGGAATGCCCCAGCCGAGTCGGGGCCGAAGCCATGCACAACGTTGTAAACACCCTCGGGAATACCGACGCTGTTCATGACCTCGCCCAACAGCGTCGCGGTCAGCGGGGTCTCCTCGGAGGGCTTGACGACCACGGCGTTACCGCAGGCCAGGGCCGGGCCCACCTTCCAGGTCATGAGCAGGAAGGGTGCGTTCCAGGGCGACACCACGGCCACCACGCCCTTGGGTACGCGGATGGCGTAATTCAGCGCGCCACGTCCATCGGGCGTGGCCATCTGGAAGCTCTCGGCGGGCACGTTCTTCACCACGTCGGCGAAGATCTGGAAATTGGCCGCCCCACGCGGGATGAACACATGCTCCATGACGTGGGCGGGCTGACCGGTATCGGCCATCTCGGCCTCGACGAAATCATCAAAGCGGCGGGTTATCTCGTCGGCCACCGCATGCAGCATCTTGACGCGCTTGTCCGTGCTCATGCTGCCCCACTCGCCCTGCATGGCCCGGCGTGCGGCCTGCACGGCGGCATCCACCTCGTCGCGCCCCGCCTCGGCGATGCTGGCGATCAGGGAGTTGTCCAGGGGCGAACGCTTGTCAAAGCGCTTGCCGGTATTGCCCGCGGTAAATTTGCCGTCGATGAAGTGGTCGATCTGACGCATGGATTGTGAGCTCCCCTGGTTCTGGTAGTGCACGCCCCCGATCAGGGGGTTTGGCTTGAAAACGAGTCTAGGAAGCCCCTCTTGATACCGTCCAATACCTTCTTATGGGCAACTTCATACACTAAAGGTATGAAACATCCCGGGAACGCGCCTCCGGGCACGAACCTTCCGTGGGCGTTGGAAGGTCCGGTCTATTCGCGCCTGGAAAGGCGCTCCTACGGTGCAACCACGCGCCCGTGAAATCGTAGGGAGTGAAAGCTGAGGGGGTGCGATCTTGGACACCTCACCCCACACCCGTTATGAGCCTCCCAAACGTAGAAAGGGCAGGCGACCAGCGGTCACCCGCCCTTTGGCGAGACCGGCTACGCAGCCGGATTTCATCCGTTCCCGCGATCAGGTCACCACGGTGAGGAAGGTCTCGTGCAGCTTGCGCTGGGCGTAGTCCAGGCCGCCATCCTCGGCAAAGCCCTCGAAGGTCCAGGTGTAGGGCTCGTAGTCCGGGTACGGGAAATAGCCGCCCTGGAAGGTCTCGAAGCGGTTCCCGGACGGGTCCCAGGCGTAGATGGTGCAACCACGGGTGATGCCGTGGCGGGTGGGGCCGATGTCCACGGACACCTTGTTCATGGACATGATGTCGGCGGCGCGCAGCACCTTCTCCCAGCTCTCCAGCAGGAAGGAGACGTGGTGCAGCTTGCCGGGGTTCTCATGCTCAACGAAGGCGATGTCGTGCGCCTTGTTGCCGCAGGACAGCCAGATGGCGATGTTGCCCTCGCCGTCCGGGGTCAGCACCCGCTCCACCAGATAGAAGCCCAGGACCTCCGTGAAGATCTTGCGCACTTCCTCGATGTTCGGTCCGTAGAGCAGGCAGTGGTCGAGACGAATGGGCGCGATGCCATGCTCGGCCGCGTCGGTCCACGATGGTGGGTTAGCGACCTGCAGACCATTGCCGATGGCGGTCTTCTCGGCGAACAGCTCGATCTTGTGCCCGGTGGGCAGCTCGAAGCGCACGCGCTCGCCGGTCTCCAACATCTCCCCGGCGGGGATGCGCTCGGTAGGCAGGCCGTAGGCGTTCAGGTCGGCTTCGAATTTGTCCAGGGTCGCATTGTCCAGGACACGGAAGCCGAAGAAGTCGATCCCCGCCTCCTCGGCCTCGCGGATCACGAAGCTGTTGTGATCGCGCTCTTCCCAGCTCTTGAAGTAGACGCGGCCCTGGTCGTCACGGCCGGTCTCCACCAGGCCCAGGACGTTGCTGTAGAAATGGACGCTCTCTTCCAGGTCCAACACGCGCACCTGGGCGTGGCCCGGGCGCAATACACCAGTCATTGCCATGAGTTTCTCTCCTCCGGTTCTTCAGTCATCAGAGGCTGACGTGTCCGGGTGGCCCACAGGGCATCGACCTCGGTCGCCAACGGTTTCGTAATTCGAAATCTCGTAATGACCAAAACCTTAAAAACTGAGCGGAAAACCTTCCAATACCGTTTCTGGCCGCTTCCATACCAAAAAGGTATAACTAACCGACCGTGCCACCGGAGCCAGAACCGTGGACCTACGCCAACTGCGCTACTTCGTCGCCGTCGCCGAGGAGCGGAATATCGGCCGCGCCGCCAACCGCCTGCACATCTCCCAGCCGCCCCTGAGCCGTCAGATCCAGCAACTGGAAGAACAACTGGGCACGCGCCTGTTCGAGCGCACCCCACGCGGCGTCGACCTCACCCAGGCAGGCACCATGCTGCTGGACGAGGCGCGCAACATCCTTGCCCTGGTGGACGTGGCCGCCGACCGGGCTCGGCGCTCGGGCGAAGGCCGCATGGGCCGGCTGGACATCGCCATCTTCGGCTCCGCCATCCTCGACCGCATCCCCAAGCTCCTGCTGCAATTCCGCAAGCGCAACCCGGACGTGCGCATCGTCCTGCACGGCATGAACAAGACCGAGCAGATCCAGGCCCTGCGCCAGCGCCGCATCGACCTGGGCTTCAACCGCATGCTCGCCCCCCTGCCCGACATCACCAGCGAACTCATCACCCACGAACGGCTCATGGTCGCCGTGGGCGAACACGACACCCTCGCCGAGCTGGACGAAGTACCCACCCAGGCCATGGCCGAACGTCCGCTCATCCTCTACCCCAGCGGGGTGCGCCCGAGCTTCATGGACAAGGTCATGAGCCTGTGCCACGAACGCGGCTTCGAGCCCGAGGTGGCCCAGGAAGTGGGCGATGCCGTCACCGCCGTAGCCCTGGTCGCCGCCGGCTTCGGCATCTGCCTGGTGCCCGAATCGGCCACCACCGTGGGCATCCCCGGCGTCACCTACAAGGCCTTTTCCGACCCTTCACCCAGCGCCATGGTGGACCTGAGCTGTATCTACCGGGCGGAGGACGAATCGCCGCTGCTGGGGGCCTTTCTGGAGTGCGTGCGGAAGTTCAAGGGCGAGATGGCCATGTCAGCCCAACCGGCCTGATTCCACCGCCGCATGCAGCTCGATATCCTCGGCGAAACGCTCGGCGATCATCGCCCGGGCCCGGCCGGTCATCCAATGGTCCACGTTTCTGCCCCGGGTCTGATTGCCCTCATGCCCCAGGGACCGGGCCGGCAAGCCCCACTCGGCAAACATCTCGGCGAGTGCGGTGCCCAAACGCGACTGCGGCAGCAGGCGGTCCACGCCGATGCGCCCGTCGCAGTCCCTGACGAAATCAATCTGGCGACGGCTCAGCGCCATCAGGTTGTGATCCGGATGCGGCAGGTCGAACCACCTCAGGCAGAAGTCCTCGAAGGCCTCCGGACCTCCACCTCCATCTCTGTTCCCCACATGCAGAAAGGTCGAGACGGCCCGTTCGAACGGGTCGCGGATGACCGCGAAGCTGCGCACGCCCTCGGCGGGTGCCAGATTGAGCAAGCGGATCTCCTGAAAGGTGAGGTGCTGAGCGGTCAAAGTCACATCGAGCACGCCGTGCAAGCGGCGCCTCGCTTGCGAAGGTGCCGTAAGGCGCTGTAACAGCACCGCGGCCCGATTTGCGATTCCCCGGCGCCCCAGGCGATACAAATCCGAGAGGGTCTTGTCCAGGCCCAGGGCCATCTCCACCGATTTTCCCGCGTTCTTGGGGATATGGATGAACAACAATTTCTGATCGGGAAAATACGGCAATGTGTTGTCCACAAACTGGGCGATCAGCCCTCGCGGCGAAATCCGGGCACGATGTCCCGAAAACGTTGTCGCTCGCGGGCTTCCAAGGCGAAAAACCACGCCAATGGTAAACAAGCCGAAGCGCAAAGGAAGGACACCACGATCACCCGCCACCAACTCCCGCCCCCGAGCAGGTGGTGCGCGCCGCCCGCGAACAGCAGGGCGGCAATCAGAAACCCCGAATTGAAAGCCAGGCTGACCAACGTCTGGCGCGGCCAGTGGTCGCCCACGGCACGCGCGACCCGGGCCCCCATCAGGCCAACCATGCTGACCAGGTCCGCTATAACCAGGGCCAGCCCGGCCCCGAGCACGCCGAGTCGGGGAACCAGCACAAACGCGACGCTGAGGGCGATCAGGGCCTGCAGGGAGAAACTCCACACCAGAACGGCCGGACGATTGGTGAACTTGAACAGGTGACCGGCGGCACGCATCGGCGCGGACAGCATGCCTGCAACCAGAAAAGCCAGGGCCAGAGCGCTATCGAACTCGATCTTCCCGTGCGTCCAGACAGCCACCAGGTCCGGCCCCACCACCAGGAGCAACCCCGCCACCGCCCCGGTCACCGCCGCGGACAGGCGCAACACGAAGCGATGCAGGCGGAGAAGATTCTCCGCACGCCCCGCCCCCTGCTCCCGGGATTGTTCGATCCCGACCATGGCCGCCAGTTGCACCCCGACCTGCGGCCCAAGGCCCGTCAGGGTCCTCATGGTGGTGAACACAATCAGGCTCAGGCTGTCGACCGCCAGATGGGACACCACGAGCACCATGCCCTGCACGTTAAGCGTCACCGCCAGGGCATGGAGGTTGTAGCCCCCACCCAGGGCCAGGGCCGTTTTCAACGCACCGGGTTCAGGCAGGGTCGGCCGGGGCCAGTGTTCGTCGTAACGCGCCCTCTGATCCCATAACGCGACCGCCGCCATGGCCAGACCTTGAACGACGACCGCGATCGCCACGCCCTCGGGCCCGACTCCGAGGAGGATCGGAATGGCAATCACCGCGATACGCGAGACCGTCTGAACGAGGGAAAAGATCACCGCGCGCTGGGGCTCCCCACGCGCCCGATACGCCCCGACAAACAGCCCCAACGGCAGTCGGAACACCACGCCCAACGCAAGCCAATGAAAACCCGCCAGAGTTTCCGGGTCGTCCACCCCCAGCAGTTCGGTACGTACGCTTTCTCCACTGAAGGCAAAAAAGGCCCCCACCACGGTCATTCCGATCAGGACCAGGCCCAGGTAGACACCCGCGGCCTCCGCCTGGACCTTCCGGTAACCCTTGATGTCCCCCGAGGAATAGCGCTGCATCAGCACGTTTCCGAAATACACCTGCATGCCCAGGTCCAACAAGGCCAGGAACTCCGCCATGGCGGCCATCACCACCCAGTCCCTGTAGATCGCCGGTCCCCAGTGCAGCAGATAGACAGGGACCAGAATGAGTTCCTGGAGGGCCACCACCACCAGCAGAATGCCGGAGAGGGAGATTCCGCCGAACAGGCGACTAGCCAGTGATTGCGGCAAGACGGCCTCCTCCGACCCGCTGCATGGAGGCGGGCAACATCAAAATGGTGCGTTCGAAGTGGGGCAACTCAAAGATCACGGTGATGTGCCGACCCGATGCGACGCCGCGAATCAGCCAACGGCACACGCGGTAGTCATCGGTCCCTGGCCTGCACGGCGGAAACCGGAGCCCATGGTAAACAACCCGGCCCGGCTGAAGGCAAGCACGGACATCAATGATGCGAAACGCCCGGCCGGGCGGAACCGGTGGCCCATACTCCCGATTACCGAGGCGCCCACCCCCCACAGACCGGAAACACCTGGCCCACGAAACAGTTCGCGCTGTCGCTGCACAGATAGGCCGCGAACTCCGCGTCCTCCCGGGCGCTGACCAGCCGCCCCAGGGGCACCTCCCAGTGCAGCCGCTCCTGGAACCGCGGGTCCGCCTGAACCTCGGGCGGAAAATAGGTCGGATTCTCGACGAAGTTCTGGGCGATGGCGTTGACCTGCACGTTATGCCGCGCCACCTCCACGCCAACCGCTTGAACATAAGCCAGTTGCGCGCCCCGGGCCGCGCTGTAGGTGGAGCGATTGCGCATCCCACGCAGGGCCGAGGCACTGCCCATGACCAGGATCTTCCCCGCCCCGCGCTCGATCATCGACGGCAACACCGCCGACACCAGGCGCGGGAGCGGATCAACGAGGGCCGCGAAGGTGCTACGCCAGACATCCCCGTCAAACTCCGACGCCTCGCCCGAGGGTGCCGGAAAGGCCAGATTGACCACCAACACCTCGATCTCACCCGCCTCCGCGACCACCGTGGCCGCTTCGCCCGGGTCCAGCAACGGCGCCGTACTCGCGATCACCGATGCCCCGTGCTCCGCGAAAACCTCGCATAACACCGGCCCCATGAACGCGTCGGCGTGGGTGATGAGGGTACGTTTGTCGGCGAGCAAAGGCTGGGTCATGGGGCGCTCCAGGGTGGTGAGGCGGTCACAACACTATCCACTCGGCATGCGGTAGGAAACGGCCGTGTGGGCCGCCTTTGGCAGAGCCTGATCCTCAGCCGCTGGCCCCCACCGAATCAGAAACCTCTTGGAAGGAATCCAGGGCGAGATGGCGCGCGAAACCCTTCACACCGCCCTGGGACTCGTCGACCGCCGTCCATGCGGTCCCCTATCCGCGTGCCAGTTGCTCACGATGGCTCCAGAATCCTGACCAAATGATCTGGCGTCGCACCGGGTACCGCGTGAAGCGGGATGCCACGGTCCAAGGTGACCAAGCGACCATCCTGATGTACGGCGAGCGCCAACAAATACAGGTCCGTCAGTTGTCGCGATCCCAGCACGTGATTCCAGTCCAAGGTGTCTCGCGCCAGCAGGCTCAGGTCATCGGGCCAGAAGGCGTGCCACGGGGTTTCGCTGGCGTGACGCAGTCTTTGGGCGATTTCGGCGGGGGCTTGCGCGCCCGGATAGGCCGATTGCGACATGATTCGCAGACAACCGTTTTGCGTAATGGGGCAGGAGGCCCAGCCTGATTCGATTTCAGCTTGCAGCCACTGCTTGGCGATCGCGTGATGGATGTGCGCGCCGTCGAGCAAGGCGATGAGCACGTTGACGTCGAGCAGGGCACGCATCAGACACCAAGCTCATCGCGTATTTCGTCCACTGTGTCGTCTCCGACGATGCGGTCGCCGACGGGCAGTGGCGCGAATCCAAGGAAGGATTCGTCGACGGCCTGGTCGGACGGGGCCTTGCCTTGAGTGAGTCCCCGACGAGCCAAGTCGGAGAGCACCGCCCCCGCGGAGCGTCGTTGCCTGCGCGCCATCTCCTTGACGGTGTTGAGGACTTCCTGGTCGATATCGAGGGTGGTTCTCACTTTGGATTCTCTAAGGATTGATGCGTTGATGCGTTGATGCGTTGATGCGATTGCACCAACGCATCGAGCAGTGGTCAAGAGAGGGGGGGCTCTGAGAGGCGATGGATCGCTTTCGCCCTGCGTTTGATTTGAAAATTCGGGGACCACTGTTTTCCCAATTGGCACAGCGTGTTCGCGGGCAAGCCCGCTCCTACAGAGTGTCTATTCGGGCGTTGCGAACGAACGCTTCGCGCCCGGGGTCGCCAGGTCTCTGAAGGCGACTGGAAGCCCTTTACGACCTTCAGCGTTCGTCCATCACCGTTTCAGCCGCCTTGGCCAGAAACCCCGAACGACTCAGATGCCGTGATTTCGCATAGGCATCGATGCGGCGAACAAGCGACGAGGGCAGCGAGATGTTCAAGCGCACGGACTTGGGGCGAATCCGATCGAGGTCGATATCCGTGAGCAGCCAGACCCCGCCCTCGAACTCCGGCTGCTGAGCCAGTGCTTCCAAGGGGGTCGGCTCCGGGATGTCCAGATCCTCGCCGTCGAAATAGACCTCGGCCGCCTCCTGAACGGCCGCCGCGAGACCTTGCCAATGATCGGCCGCGGCGAAGCAACCTGGGAAATCCGGGACGGTCACCCCATGGGCATGGGAATCGTCGCCAAGGTGCACATAAACGGGATACAGCATGTCGATTACCTCCAGTCCCAGCCTGCTTGGCGAAAGATGTTTCGAAGAGTGCCCACGGCAATGTCCTTGCGCGGGTGGGGAACGACCACATGACCCGGTTTATCAGGGTGCTTGAACTTGGTGTGGTCGCCCTTTCCAGCGGCCTCCCGCCAACCCTCAGCCCTCAGCCCTCAGGAGGCGCTTGATGACTTCCCTGCCTGTCATGGTGTGTAGCTTTAAACAAGAGAAAAGGCTCTCCAACGGCAACAAGTATCAGTTCAACGCGCCCACTCGATAGCTCTTGGTCGATAGCTCTGGTCAATAGCTCCGGGGCACCACTCCCCCGTCCTCATCCGGC
Source organism: Gammaproteobacteria bacterium (assembly GCA_049604855.1). Classification (GTDB taxonomy): domain Bacteria; phylum Pseudomonadota; class Gammaproteobacteria; order JACKNK01; family JACKNK01; genus JBMYTL01. Next base: position 9,861 of record JBMYTY010000029.1, read on the forward strand.
ACGAACTCCGCGCGCAGCGCGGAGGTCGCTCCGGACAGCAGCATGGTGTCCACCCCCACGGCCAGGAAGCGGGCACCGGCGGCTTGGTAGCGTTCGATATGGGGTTTGTCCGCGCACAGGACGCCACCCCAGGTACCGGCCTCGCTGACCCGGCGCAAGCCGTCTTCGATGACGCGCACCACTTCCGGGTGATTGGACCGGCCCAGGTAGCCCATGGAGGCGGCCAGGTCCACGGCGCCGAAGAACACGCCGTCGACGCCCTCCACGGCGCGGATCTCGTCCAGGTTCTCCAGGCCCTGGACGGATTCGACCTGGGCGAGCAGGCACATCTGCTCATTCGCGGTATGCACGTAGTCGCCGATGCGGCCCCAGTTGGCGGAGCGGGCCAGGGCGCTGCCCACGCCCCGGAAGCCTTCCGGCGGGTAGCGCATGGCGCGCACGGCCCGCTCGGCCTGTTCCGCGCTCTCGACCATGGGGATCATGAGGGTCTGGGCGCCGGTCTCCAGGAGTTGCTTGATGAAGACGGGGTCGTCGTCGGGGGGACGGACGACGGGCTGGGACGGATAGCCCTCGATGACCAGCAACTGTTCGAGAATGGTGTTGAGGTCGTTGGGGCCGTGTTCGCCGTCGATGAGCAGCCAGTCGAATCCGGCGCTGGCGCAGATCTCGGCGCTGATCATGTGCGCCAGGCCCAGCCACAGGCCGTACTGGGTGTCGCCGGCCAGGAGGCGTTGTTTGAAGCTGTTCTCTGGGACTTTCATGGGGCGGGGCTCGGGGGGTTGATGGGACCGACTGGTTGCCCCTGGCGAGGCTTGTTCGCGGGCAAGCCCGCTCCTACAGGGAGGGGCTGGACATCGGGGTGGGATCGGACCGAAATAGCGGCATGCATATGAAAGCCCCCTCCCCCGCCCCGCTCCGCGTCGAGTTGGACCTGATCGCCGAACACCTGCCCCT
>JBMYTY010000030.1:0-10548 GCA_049604855.1 Gammaproteobacteria bacterium
ATTCGTCGTTGATGTTGTCGGACTCGCTGGCACCGTTTCCCGCGGTCGGGGATTCAGCACCTTCGTTGTTCTGCGCGGTGCGTAGATTCACCCGGAAACACGCGCCACCGTCCGGCGATGGTTCGTAACTGATCGTACCCCCAAAGCTGCTGACCAGGCGCGTGCATATGGCCAGACCCAGGCCCGTACCCTTGCCGGGTTCCTTGGTGGTGAAGAAGGGATCGAAAATGCGCCGTTGCACGTTGAGGGGAATTCCCGGGCCGTTGTCACAAACGCTGATCTCCAATTTGCTGGCCCTGCCCTGGGCGTGCAGTCGAACGGTCGGAGTATCACGCCCGGTGAGGGCGTCGCGCGCATTGAGAATCAGGTTGATCAGCACCTGCTGAAGGCCATCGGAGGTGCCCTCGGCGGCGGGTAGCCCCGCATCGATTTCCGCCGTCAGTTCGATGCCGCGTGCCTTGAGCTCGGGCTGAAGCAGCTCAAGAGTGCCTGCCACGGTTTGGGCCAGATCCACGGAACGTGTCGTCGGAGCCTCTCCGCGCGCGTAGCGCAGCATGTTCGTTGCGACCTGGGAGGCTCGGCGGGCGTCACGCTCCGCTTTCTCAAGGTACTTGCCGAGTTTCTCGTCGGTGTTTTTGGAACGCACGAACTGCACGTAGTTAATGATGCCCATCAGGGGATTGTTCAACTCGTGCGCGACGCCAGCGACCAGTGAGCCCATGGCGGAGAGTTTCTCGCCCGCGATCAGTTGTTCCTCGGCCTTGTAGAGGTCACCGACCGTGCGTTCGAGTTCACGGTTGACCGTGTACACCTCGCGGGTGCGTTCCTCGACCTTGCGTTCGAGGTCGGTGTTGAGCTGGTTGATCTGGTCTTCGTAGCGCTTGCGGTCGGTGATGTCACGGATCGCGCCCACCGAGCCCAGGAAATAGGGTTCGTGGGTATTCGGGTCCTCGATATACATGCCCGCGCTGGACACCTCACCGACCAGTGGAACCACCGTACCTTGTACCTGCGTGCTCCGGTCCGCCGGTTTGAGTTTCACTTCCAGCCCGGACGTTCCGCGAGGCGCAGTGCGGCGCTCATCAAACAATTTCGGACTTTCATCGTCCCCGGTCTTTCGTCCCTCGATCGCCGGTAGCACGCGGGCCCGGGAGACCCGCTCAACGTCAGCCGCCTCCAAGATAGTGCTGAAGTGCTTGCCGATCAGATCCTCAGGCTCGTATCCCAGCCGGCGGGTGGCATTGTTGAGGAAGGTGAAATGGCCATCCGGGTCCACGCGATAGATCACGTCGGGCACCAACTCCACTATGGAGCGGAAGCGCTGCTCGCTACCTCGCAGTTCCTCCTCCGCGCGGACCCGTGCGGTGATGTCGCGCACGAACGCGGAGTAATAGGGTTCGTCATCGTCCGCTTGAGCCCGTATCGCGCTGACCTCAATAACCCGGAACTCCCCCCGGGCATCGCGAAGATCCAGGTGGATGCCCCGTATGGAGTGTTCCTCGTTCAGCGTGGCGAGAAGTTCCTCGAAGCGCTCCGGCCCCCCGAACAGCCTGGCTGGAGAGAAGTCCTCGGCCAGCAGTTCCTCCTGGCTGTAGCCGCTGATGTGAGTGAGCCAGGGGTTGGCTTCCACGATGCGCCCCGCCTGGATGCGGATGAAGCCTGAAGGCATTCCGTTGAACAATTCGCGCACGCGGGCATCGGAGGCTTCCAGTTCCAACAGTCGATCCTTGAGTTCGCGTCGACTGACCTGGAGCTCGCCCTGGGCCTCGATCAGGTCCCGGTTCTGCGCGATCACATTCTCGAAGGTCTCGGTCAACATGCGCAGTATCTGGTGCCGGTCGGCCCGGACCTGGAAGGACTCGCCCCGGTAGGCGAACTCGAGTGCGTCGTCATTGCCGGGTGGCTGCCGACGTGTGCTCAGTTCCTCGACCTTGGCGAGCAGGCTGTCCTCTTCGTAGGGCTTGATCAGGTAGTCGTCAGCTCCCGCGCTGAGGCCGCGGAGTATGTCTTTCGGATCGGCCAGAGTGGTCAATAACAGAATCGGTACCTGGCGCGTCCGGTCGTCAGCGCGCATGGCGTCGCACAATTCGAAGCCGTTCATGCGCGGCATCATGACGTCGGAGATGAGCACATCCGGAGCTTTTTCCCTGCACAGCTTCAGGGCCTCGTCGCCGGCGGATCCCCAGCGCACCGAATGCCCCACATGGGTCAAGACCCTTTCCAGCACCTTGGCCTGAATGCCGCTGTCCTCGGCGATGACGAGATCAAGTGGGTTCATGGTCATTCGCTCCGTCACCACGGGTGTTATCCGCGATGCTCGTGAGGGCGGCCGCCAGCTCGGTGGGGGTTCCCACGGTGTGTCCGGGATTAAGGCGCAGGGCACTGTAAGGCATGCCGCTGACCAGGCAGCTTTCGCTGTCTTGTACGGCGGTCCAGCCCCCGGCCCGCCTGATCCGGTTCAGTCCCTGGCTGCCGTCGTCACCCATGCCCGTCAGCAGAATCCCCGCGCTGTGTGAACCCAGCGCGTCGGCGCAGGACTCAAGCAGAGGATCGATGGTGCGGCTGAGGCGGGACGTGCCGGTCTCGATCTGTATGCGCATATAGGCATCGATTTGACAGCGTGCACCATCCGGCGCGAACAGAATCTCTCCCGCGCTGATGCGCTGACCGTGGTGGGCGATGGCACAGCGTACGCTCACATGGGGGGCCAACCACTCGATCAGGCCCCCGAGAAAACCAGCACTGATGTGCTGTGCGATGAGGATCGGGACGGGAAACGCCGCGGGCAGCGCGGACAGCAGGCCCTGCAGGGCAACGGGCCCGCCCGTGGAGGCCCCGATGGCGATTAGCTGGGGCGGGGCCTGGGGACGTGAGGTCTCCGTTGAAGGGGGGCGGCCGTGAAAGCGCTGAAAGGGGGTGACCCCCGCCACGATGCGTATCCGTCGGGCGAGGCTGTCGATGGCCTGGCGGCTGTCCGGGGAGAAGCCGCCGGATGGTTTCTGCATGATGTCGATGGCGCCCGCCTTGAGCAGTTGGAACACCCGCGACTGGTCGTTGGGGATGGCGGATACGGTCACCACCAGGATGGGCACGGGTGTGGTGCTCATGACCCTGCGCGTGAACTCCAGCCCATCCATGCCTTTCATGTGCAGGTCCGTGCAGACGATATCCGGTTTTACGTTGGCGACCAGGGGCAGGGCCTCGCCTCCGTCGTGGGCCGTGGCGACCACCTCCAGGTCCGGATATTGATTCAGCCGCTTGCTGAGAATGTTCAGGGTCAGCTGGGAATCATCCACCAGCATGACCCGGATGGCGTTGGTGTCGGGCTTGTTCACAGCAGACGCTCCACCGTGGCCAGGAAGACACTGCTGTCGAACCCGGGCTTGGGTAAATAGGCATTGGCCCCCGCTTCGATTCCCTGGGCCTGGTCCGCATCGCTGGCCAGGGCGGTGACCAGAATGACGGGCAGGGTGCGGGTCGTTCGCGAGGCACGCAGTCGGCGGGTCATTTCCAGTCCATCGAGACGCGGCATCTGGATATCCGAAACCACCAGGTCAGGCTTGTCCCTCTGGCAGCTATCGAGTCCGTCCTGGCCGTCCACGCAGGTGTCGACCTGGTAACCGGCTCCCTCGAGGATGCGTTTCATGCGGACCCGGGTGACCAGGGAATCCTCCACCAGAAGAATACGTGGCACGGCAAGCCCTGATTGCCGGTCCTCTTGCTTAAGGCCAACGGCGCGCTCCTGGTAGCGTTCCACAAGGCCCTCCGTGCGCAGGACCGGGCAGATATCCCCGGAACCCAGCAAACCGATCGAGTCGACCAGTGCTGGTGATGCGCTGAGCCGCCCGAGCGGCTTGTCCACCACCTCGATGGCATCGTCCAGGGATGCCACCGTCAGCGCCAGGTTCCCGGCACCGGAGTGGATCAGCACACAGGGCAATGGGGTATCCCTGGTCCGATCCGAGACCGGTTTGGGGGAGGGCGTGTCCTGCAGCAGTGCGCCCAGGGCCATCAGCGGTACGGGTTCATCGGCGTGCATGATGACCTCACGGCCTTCCATGACATGGACCGAATCGTGACCGACCTTACGCACGGACAGGATGTCTTCCAGTGGGATCGCCAGACGCTGTTCGGCGGCACGAACCATCATCACCCGTGTCGTGCCCACATGCAGCGGTACGCGCAGCGTGAAGCGGGTTCCTTCACGGGGCGAGGAGGCGATGTCGATGTCGCCCCGCAGGTCCCGCAGCACGGCACGCACCACGTCGAGACCAACCCCGCGACCGGCCACGCCGTTGATCTGCTCGGAAGTGGACAAGCCGGAGCGCAGGACCAAACGCAGGGTTTCAGCCTTGCCCGGAGGCTTGCCGGGCTCTATGAATCCAAGGGCACGCGCGCGCCGCACCACGGCCTGTTGATCGATGCCGACTCCATCGTCGGCGATCTCCAGGCGGAGACTGGAATTTTCCACATGCCCCTTGATCCCTATCCGTCCACGGACATCCTTGCCTTGGGCCTCGCGCATGGCGGGGGTCTCCAGACCGTGGTGAACCGCGTTGCGGACCAGGTGCATTAGCGGGTCCTTGAGTTTCTCGATGACCCGTTTGTCCACCTGGTGTTCGCCCCCCAGGAGCTCCAGGTCCGCCTCCTTGCCCTCGGCACGGAGCAAGTCGCGGACCGCGCGGGGGAAGGGGGCGTACAAGGTGTGTAACGGGGCCAGACGCAGCTGCCGCACGCTTATGTTCACGCGCTCCACGGCGGCGTCGAGACGGTCGCTGGCATCGATGACATCACTGCTGATGGCGCGCAGCGGGCCGAGAATCGAATCGTTCGACAGCCCCGGCGCGTGGCCCGATGCGGAATCGAGCGTCTCGCGCAGCTGACGAACACTCTCCCGCACCTGGGCCAACACGATGTTGAGTTCGTCGGTGTTGCCGATGACCTGATCCAGTCGAGCCGCGGGAACCCGCACGGTATCGCCCGTATCCCGGAGGTTTGGAGCACCCTCAGGGGGCGTTGGCGCGGCCTCTTCCTCGACCTCGCTCGCGCCGCGGACGGCTCCGGCGCGGTCGCCATCGTCCGTGGGCCCCGGTGGCTCCGGCTGTCCCTTGGCCGTATGTGGGGCCTGGGGAGATTCCGACCCTCGTGTCGGTGAGGTCGGACCATCCTCCCGGGTGTGGCGCGTTCCGTCTTCCGAGCTGGTACCCGTCGAATGGCCGGTTTGCGTCGGGGGGCTTGCCTTCTCCGGGGGGCTCGCCTTCTCCGGGGAGGATGGGGGGGGCTGGGTCCGCGCGTCATGCAGGCCTTCGAGCAGTGCGCGCAGGTCGATTTGAGCCCGCTCTCCGGTGAGCGCCTCGGATACCAGGGCGCGCGCGCCATCGAGTGCACTGAGCATGGGATCGATCACCGCGGTGTGAGATTGGTCCGGCTGATCGGATATCTGCCTCAGGCCATCCTCCATGGCGTGGGTCAGAACCTCCAGATCGCCAAGTTCGAGCATGCGGGCGGCGCCTTTCAGGCTGTGCGCTTCTCGAAACGCCTCTTCGACCGGCCCCGGGTCGCCGGGCGCCTTTTCGAGCGAGAGCAGGTCCGATTCCAGCACACGCAGATGCTCTTCCGCCTCGCCTCGGAAGAGTTCGCGCATTTCGGCATCGGCGATCCTGTTCATGGGCGTGTCGGACGTGCGCTTACAACATGCGGCGGCTGTTGTCCGCCTCGGTTTTCACCTGCTCTATACCCACGAAGGTCTGGTCCAGGCTGGCAGCGGTCTCCCGTGCGCCTCCGTTGAGGTCGTCCATGGCCGATACCACGCCGTCTATGGCGCCGGCCTGTTGTTGGATGTTGAGGGTGATCTGTTTGATGCGGTCAACGATGGACTCGTAGGCATCGAGGAACCCACGGAAGGTGTTGGTCGCCTCGTCCACGGTGGGTAACGCATCGTCGAGGGTGCTCATGCCGGTGGCGGTGACGGCGACGGTGTCGTCACTGATCTTCTGGCTTTCGTTCGCCAGGGCGCGGATGCGCTCGGCGGAGTGGCGGCTCTGATCGGCAAGCTTGCGGATTTCCTGGGCGACCACGTTGAAGCCCCGTCCCTGTTCGCCGGCGCGGGCGGCCTCGACCGCCGCGTTCAGGGCCAACATATTGGTCTGACCGGCGATCTCACCCACGCCCACGGCGACCGATTCGATCTGCGCGATCTGGTCGGCCATCACGCGGGTTCTGTCGCTGATGGCGGTGACCTCGTCACGCAGGCGTGTCATGCCCTCGACCATGAGATCGATGCGCTCGTGGCTGCGTGCCGCCTGGGTCATCAGTTCCTCGACCGTGGCGGATATGCCATCGGCCTGTTCCCGTGACTGGCTTGAGGAGACATTCAGCTGCTCCATGGTGGTGGAGGTCTCGTTCACCGCGGCGGCCTGTTGGGCGGCGATACGGCGGTGTTCCTCGGTGGTTGTGGCGATCTGGGTGGCGGCGGTGGCGACATTCGCGAGAGACAGGGACAGTTTCCGTGTGGCCCGGTGAACCACCACGACCGCGACGACCAGGGCCGTGATGGACGTGGCCAATGCCACGGTGAGCAGCACGGATTGTTGACTTTGAGCCGTTTCGCTGACGTGGTGCAGGGTGCGCTCCGAGGCCGTCAACACGCCCCGGGCCACTGAGCGTGAATGCAATTGAAACCGGGATTTCAGTCGCCGCAGGTACGAAGTCTCGGCGGCGCCCGCAGCGGACGTTCCGAGCAGGGTCTTGGCCTCTTCGAAGGTGTCGCCCATGGCGTCCATGGCTTGGCGGAAGCGCTTCAGCTCGTCGGACTGGTCGGCTCCGAAGAAGGACTCCAGCTCGGCCTTCTTGAGGGCGTCGTAAGACACCCGCCATTGCTGGGCGATGCGCTCCGTGGGGCGATCGAAGTACTGCTGGGTCAGCGCATTCAGATCCATGAGCCGGGTAAGTCCCGGGTGGACCGCTTCGTGTTCGTCCATGGCCTGGCGCATCTCTGATACCGAGCGCAGCGCCACCCCGGCGCTGAGTACGGCCGCCCCGACGGCGATCAGCGCGACGATGATCATCTGGTGTTGTAGGCGCATGTCCGAACCTCCAGCGGTGCGGTACCCGGTCGCACCGGGTCAATGAATGATGTTGACCGAACCCGGATCGACCTCGTGCAATGGCCGCGTGTCGATGAGCTCGAGCATATTGGGGATGGCTGGTGCCTCCAGCAGACCCTCCTCCATGGCCCAGGCGGCGATATCCTCGAGCCCGATCAGCAGGTCCTGGTCCAAGGTGATGCTCAGGTTGAACTGCGGCCAGATCTGGGCGAGGGCGGCCTGGTCGGCCCCTATTTGGCGGGCGCAGATGGCCACCGCCCTGTCCGGGTTGGCGCGGGCGAAGGCCTCCGCTTTTTTCAGGGCGCGAAGCATGGCTCGTGCCGCGTCGGGGGATTTCTCGAGAAACGCCTCACTCATCACCAGCAGTTCGAATTGTGGGTACAAGCCCGGTTCGGCGAACACGATGGCATTGGAGCCCAGGGCGGTTCGGGCCCGGCTGATGTAGGGCTCGCGCATGGAGAACGCGTCGATACGGTTCTCGGCGATGGCCATTGGCAGCTTTTCCGCTTTCATGAAACTGGTTTCGAGACCCTCGTGCAGCGCGTGTTTGCTCAGGAAAAGATGCATGAAGAAATGCACCGCTGAGGCACGCTGGGTGGCGATCCGCTTGCCTTTCAGGTCCGATGGAGCGCTGATGCCGGAATCGCGCCGCGCGATGATGCGGTTGACGTTGTCCTGCAACGCCATGGCGGCCACCACTCGGTAGTCCGTGCGTTTGAAGAAGTTGAACGCCACGGGCACATCGGCCGAGGAGATCACGTCGGCCTTGCCCTGGAACAGCCCCTCCAGGAGGGCGCGTTTCCCGCTGGGGTATTCCTGGATCGCGAGATCCAGGCCCTCGGCTTTGAAGTAGCCCTGGTCCAGCGCGATGTGCACCAGGGCACCGGTCGGTTGCTTAGGCGCGCCCAGTCGCACCGGTTCCGCGAGCGCTGTCTGGGCAAGAACGAACAGCGTGAGCAAGCACAGAACCTGGATGGCCAGCCCACGCGGTGTCCGGGCAGGACGGGAAGTGTCCGGATTCCGGCGCGTGAGCACGCGGGCGCCTGTCCGGTGAGGAGTGAAGCCTGACATGGTGTCTACCTCCTCCGCGTGTCGCCATGCTTCCGTACCGACAGTGAGCGCGCGGTTTGCTTGTTATCGGAGCCGACAGGAGCGGCCCTCGGTTAAGTTATGGTGCATTTCCGAACTGGCGGGGATGATCCGCCTCATCAGAGCGTGAATCAGTGCTTGGGGATTTCCTCCACGAGTCGGGTGACCAGACGTTGGGGAAGCAGCACTGGAACGGGGTGATCCGCCTCCATCAGGGCCCCGAGGTAACAGTCCGGTGAGGGCGCGGCCAGGGTGCCGGGAATGGGGCGCAGCTGATCGCGCGTGGTGTTGACGAGGTCATCGATACGGTCAAGGGGAAAGGCCGCCAATTCTCCTTCCGCCTCGAAGACCATCTTGCTTTCCGGGTCCCAGAGCGAAGATGAACCCAGGCCGAGTTCGCTTCTCGGATCGATCACGGTGACCAGTTCACCGCGCAGCACGGCCACGCCCATGACCGGCAGTGGTGCGGAGGGCAGGGGAACGACGGTGTGCAGCGACGTGAACTCGCGAACGCTGTCCGTGGGTACGGCGAAGCGGGCCCCGTCGATCTCGAACAGCGCAAGGCTGAGCTCCTCGCCGACTTGCTCAAGCTGTGCGCCGACCAGAAGGCGACCCGCTCGCTCCGTCATGAGTGTTCGTTCCTGTTCGCTCAGATCGCCAAGCAAGGCCTCCAGGCGGTCACCCCGGGGTAGGGGCTGTCGGCTTGGGCCGCCGAGCAGGCGATCCGGGTCGAGTACCGTGGTCAGTTGCCCGTTCAACTCCATTTCCCCTTGCACCGGGGATGAGCCGGGGCGGCGTGTGTATGCATCCAGTAAGGTACCGCTGGGTCGAACATCATCGGCGTGGTCGATAATCAGACCGTAAAGCCCATCGGCATGCTCGATGATCAGTACGAATTGGTCGGCCCGGATCTGGCGGGGTTTGTGTCCCAGCCGTTGCTCCAGGCTCAGGACCTTAACCAAGTCGCCGCGCAGGTCGAACGCGCCCACCGCCGCGGTGGGCGCATCCTCAAGGGGTGAGAGCATGGGCAGTGCGAGGATTTCCCGCACGCGGCGGGCTTCGATGGCGAAGCGCGATCGCGCCGAGCGGAAGGTGACCCTGTCCAAGGTATCCGTCGCACGTGCCGACGCGGGTTGGGGGGCGGTCGTCTGGATGGTGCTCATGATTCGATTTCCCGGCTGACCTCATGGTCGAGGCGAGCCTTCAGGTAGCTCATCAGCTCGTCATGATCGATGTTGGGATAGCGCGCTTCAGGGTGATTGCGGGCAATACGCCAGGCCGCGCGCAGCAGGCGCTGGGCGCGCGCCGGTTCTCCGCGCCGCTCGTGAAGGTCCGCCAGGTCGAGGTAGGCCGGCAGGAAATCCGGGTCGAGATAGAGGGCACGGTCCAGAAACAGCCCCACGCCATCGTCGTCGTGCAACATCTCGGCGACCTGGGCGCTCAGGAACCAGATGCCCGGATCCCGCGGATGCAGTGAGCGAAGCGTCGCGAGTTGTTGACGGGCGAGCGCGTAATGGCCCGATTCCGCCGCGGCCCTTGCGACCTCGAGCGGGCTTGGCGAAGAACCCGCCTTGGTACGGGCGGGGGGCTTGGCCGGGCCCTCGGAGCGAAGCATGGGTCGTGACGTCCCGGACGGCGTTTCCCGTGTCGACATGGTCCGTGGGTCGCGCTTGGCCAGGGGGGCAGGGGCCGATCTTGTGGTGAAAGACGATCCTGTTGTGGCGGTTGAGACCCGGCTTGGTGATGCGGGCGTTTGCGTTTCCTTGCTGTAGATGAATGAGGTCGGGAAGCGCTCGGCGCGCAGGCCGGGATGAGCGTGGTCGAACAACTCCGCATGGCCGGTCAGCAGGATCCCACCGGGGCGTAAGGCGGCCGTGAATCGCTTCAACAGGCGCTCACGCCGAGGGTGGTCCATGTAGATCATGACGTTTCGGCAGATGATCAGGTCACAGTCAGCCATGGGGGGTGGGGCGACGCCAAGGAGGTTGTAGGCACTGAACCGGACCGGGGCGCGAAAGCCGGGTTTGACGGACCAGGGCAGATCACCCGGGCCGTGTATGAACCCCGACGCGCGCTCATCGCTGCTCAGATTTCGCAGGGACCAATCCGAATACGTGCCCCGCACCGCGTGGGAGAGAAAGCGCGCGTTGATGTCGGTGCCCAGTATTCGCAATGCGCCAATGGACGTCCGCGCTGAGGCCGCTTGGGCCGCCATGGTGATGGAGTACGCCTCTTCGCCGGTCGCGCAGCCCGCGCTCCAGATCCGCAAGGGACGCGCGGATGGGTTCTTTGAGGTGGGCGTAACTTCTCCTTCGCTGGCGGGGGCGCTGGCGGGGGCGTTGGCGCGCAGCCG
>JBMYTY010000031.1:0-10488 GCA_049604855.1 Gammaproteobacteria bacterium
GATTCGTTCAGAGCTTCCCTTATTGCGACAGCTGCCTGTACAGCGCGTCAGCCTCGTCCTTGCCGTCGAATTTCTGGTCGCGCACCTTCAGCTTCTCAAGCTCCCGCAGCGCCTTGTCCACCGCCCCGGTCTTGGCCAGGGCGGCCGCATAGTGATAGCGCAGCACCGGCACGTTGGGCGCCTTCACCAGGGCCTGCTCAAGGATGCCCACCGCGCGTCCGGCATCCCCTTTGCGCACCAGCATCCAACCCAGGGTGTCCGCGACCGCGGGGGAGCGGGCTCCGCCCACCTCGTAGGCCCGTTCCGCCATATCGATGGCCCGTGGATCGTTCAGCTCCTCGTAGGCGATGGCGAGGTTATTCAGGGCCTGGATGTTATCCGGGGCGAGAGCCAATACACCTTCGTAGGCTTCGATGGCGGCGCGCAGTTCTCCATCGCCACGCAGGTGAATCGCCTTCGCGAGTCGAACACCCACGTCATCGGGATTCGAAGCCAGCCAGGCATCGAGGGGCTCGCTGGCCTGGGGATCATTGATGGCATGTAAAGCGCGGTGGGTCACGATGGCCAGGCCCGCCGAGGGCGCGACCTCGAAGGCCTTGCGATACGCCAGTGCCGCCAGGCGATCCTCCTTGCGTGCCAGGCGGATTTCCGCCTCCATCTGGAACCCGGACGCGTCCTTGGGAAAGCGTCGCTGCACCGCTCGCGCCGTGTTCAAGGCATCTTCGTCCTGCTTGCGCGCCATCTGGATACGGACCATGAGTCGGCTGGCCTTGAGCAGATTCGGGTTGTTGTTCAACAGGGTCCGGGTGACCTGTTCCGCCTCGGCCATGTTGTCACTTGCCGCCAGTGCGGTGGCCAGCATGAATTGGGTGTCCTCGGTGGTCCCGCGCGCCTTTTCCAGGCGTTTCAAGGTAATGACGGCACTGGAGAACTGCTTGGCCGTCATCTGCGCCGCCGCCAGGGCGCGGGCGATGCGCGGCTCGTCGGGCTGGGCATCGTAGAGGGTACGCGCGATATTCAAGGCCTCGTCGGCCTGTCCGCTACCGATGTACACGCGGATCAACTCCAGGCCGGGGCCCACCGCGCCCGGATTCTCACGCCACGCGCCCTTGAGCACGTCCACGGCGGCATCGGCGTTGCCCTGGCGGGCTTCGATGGCGGCCAGGTGCATGAGCGCGGACGCGTTGTTGGGCGCGTATTCCAGGATGGCATCAATACCGGCCCGGGCTTGGTCCCAGGATTGTTCCGTCATGTCCAGCTTCACCAGGTTGAGGCGCGCCGGGGTGAATTCGGGCTCAGCGGACACAATCGCCTCGAACTCGGCTCGGGCCGCCGCCTTTTCCTCCAGCCCCAGCAGGGCGACCCCCTTGAGGTTGCGCGGCACCACCGCATCGGGTGATTTCTCGGCCAGGGCGTCCGCCGCGTCCATGGCCCCCTTAAAGTCCCGCTTTTCCAACAAGGCCAGGATCAACAGTACGTCCGCCTGCCCGAGTTCCTGCTTGCCCGCGGACAGGTCACGCAGGGCCTCGATGGCCTTGTCCGTGTTCCCCCCGGCCATCTGGGTCATGGCCAGCTGGGTGCGGACCGCCTCGGCATCGGGTGCCTTCTCCAGGGCCTTGGCCAGCCAGAGTTCGCCGTTCTTGAAATCACCTTTCTGAAAATAGGCACTGCCGAACAGGGCCATGGCCTGGGCATCATCGGGGCGGTTCTGAATCACCGGACGCAAGGCCTCTATGGCCAGGTCCACCTCCCCCGTGCGCAGGTATGCCGCCGCAAGGACCTTGCGCGCCGGCACATGTCCGGGAATGGCGCGCAGATAGTTTGTCAGCGACTCGATGGCGGCGGACATGTTCCCGGCGGCGAAACTCACCGACCCGTTCAGCATGATCGAGGGCAGGTGGTCCGGCATGGTCTTCAGCGCCTCCGCGACCTCGGTCTGAGCCGTCTCAAGGTCACGGGCCTGGAACGCGATGACGCCGTTCAGATAGTTGCGCAGGGGGTGGGCAGGCCGCACTTCCTCCACCTTGTCCAGGGCCTCGGAGGCGGCATCCAGGTTATTGAGCTCGATGTTGGTCGCGGCCAAACCCAGTTGGGCGGAGAAATTCGCGGGATCGATATCAGAAGCGCTCGTGTAGTACTCCACGGCCTCCTCGTACTTCCCATCCAAACGCTTGAGCTCACCGCGCAGCGACCAGCAATCAGCGCAGCGCGGATCGGTCTCCAGGGCTTCGCTGAGGAGATCCTCGGCGGCAATGTGCCGCTTCTGAGCGATGCGCACGCGAACCATGCCCACCAACGCATCGATAAACGAGGGATCAACACGCCGAGCCTTGATGAGCAGATCCTCCGCCTCGCTGGCCTTGTTCTCGGACAAGCGGGCCAGACCCTGTAGGGTCAGCACCTCCGCCTGTTGCCGGGCCGCCATGTCCGTACCCATCTTGATCTCTTCGAAGACACGGCCATAGTCGCCCTGCTGGAGAATGGACTCGCCCAGGGGATAGCGGATCAGGTCATCCTCGATACCCAGACGGCGCGCCCAGCGCAGCTCCTTTTCGGCTCCGGCCCCCAGGCCCAGTTTTAGGTAGGTCTTGCCCAGCAACAGGCGGGCATCGGCGGACTCGGGATCGGCCTGCAACATCTGCTTGAGCACGATGACCGCGGTGCGCACCTCACCCTTGTCCAGATACTCCAGTGCCTTGCCCAGCTCCCCCTGGTCAGCCGCCCATACCGGTCCGAAACCCAGGAAGGTCGAACCCAGAGAGGTCGAACTCAGGAAGGCCGCCAGAAAAGTGCTGGCAATCACGCGACGAAGGCTGTCGGGCTTTGTCATGGGGAAACTACCTGAATGATTCGGTACAAGGGTCGAACGACCGGTAAAGTTATCATCAAGGGCGGGGCAACCACAGGGGGCTCACGCAACCTCCCCGGCATCGTGTTGCCTTCGCTTCACACGCCGGGTCAGTATCCCGTTTTGCCGCCCGGGCAGGGCGTTCCTTGGGCTGGACCATGAAAATCAAAAACGTGTGCATTCTCGGCGGTTCCGGCTTCGTGGGTCGTCATCTCACCGCCCGACTGGAGTCGGCCGGATACCGGACGCGGGTGATCACACGCAGACGCGAGCGCAACCGCGACCTGTTGGTCCTGCCCCACGCGGAAGTGGTTGAGGCGAACATTCACGACCTCAAGGCACTGACAAAACAGTTTGAGGGCATGGACGCGGTCATCAACCTGGTGGGCGTACTGCATGATTCCGGTCGCAAGGGTGCCGGTTTCCGCGATGCCCATGTGGGCCTCGCGCGCCTGGTCGTGCAGGCCTGCCGGGAAGCGGGCGTCAACCGGCTGCTGCACATGAGCGCCCTCAACGCCAACGCCGCCGCCGGGGCCAGCCAATACCTGCGCAGCAAGGGCGAGGCGGAGAACATTGCACACACCACGGGCAAGCCCAGCGTCGCGGTCACCAGTTTCCGGCCGTCCATCATCTTCGGTCCGGGCGACGGGTTCTTTTCCCTTCTCGCGGGCATCCTCGGTGCCACGCCGGGGTTTTTTCCCGTGGCCTGCCCCGCTGCCCGCTTCGCTCCCGTTTACGTGGGCGACGTGGTCGAGGCCATGGTGAAGACCCTGGAGGACCC
Organism: Gammaproteobacteria bacterium; assembly: GCA_049604855.1. Classification (GTDB taxonomy): domain Bacteria; phylum Pseudomonadota; class Gammaproteobacteria; order JACKNK01; family JACKNK01; genus JBMYTL01. The sequence continues at coordinate 3,630 of JBMYTY010000031.1, forward strand.
GGCCAGCCACGGGCGCCACTACGAACTCTGTGGCCCGCGCGCCTACACCTTTCTGGAATTGGTGCGCTACGTACGCGAGTTGCTCGGCGCCCGTGTCTGGACGCCCGGACTTCCGGACTGGCTGTCCCGGGTCCAAGCCCACCTGTTGAGCCTGGCACCCGGCAAACCCATGACCTATGACAACTACCTGTCCATGAGCGTCGACAGCGTCTGCTCAAAAGACGGCCTTGGGGAGCTCGACATCACACCCAGCACGGTGGAATCCATCGTCCCGCGCTACCTGTTTGAGAGCGGTAGCCGTATGCACTTCGCCCGCTTCCGCCAGGGCGCGCGCCGCTAACCACCCAGTTTCACGACCACCCAGTCACACCCACCCAGGCACACGCAAAGCGCCCATGTCCTCCGACCCCGTCCTCGGCCTTGAGGTCCACCTCGTGGGTGGAGCCGTGCGTGACGCGCGCCTGGGGCGCTGCGTAAGTGAGCGCGACTGGGTGGTGGTCGGCGCAACACCACGGGACATGCTGGCGCGGGGATTCCGCCCGGTCGGCAAGGATTTCCCGGTATTCCTGCATCCGGACAGCGGAGAGGAATACGCCCTGGCGCGCACCGAGCGAAAGAGCGGACATGGTTACCACGGCTTTGTGGTCCATGCGGAGCCGGACGTGACCCTGGAGCAGGATCTGTCCCGCCGGGACCTCACCATCAATGCCATGGCGGAGAGTGCGGAAGGCCAGCTCACCGACCCATTCGGCGGCCAACGGGACCTGGAAGATCGCCTGCTGCGGCATGTCTCCCCGGCCTTTGCCGAGGATCCCGTGCGCATCCTCCGCGTCTGCCGGTTCGCTGCGCGATACGCCCCCCTGGGCTTCCGGATCGCGGATGAGACCCTGGCCCTGATGACGGCCATGACCGAGTCCGGGGAAGTCGATCACCTGGTGCCCGAACGGGTCTGGCAGGAAACCGTGAAGGCCCTGGGAGAGGACGAGCCCCAGGTCTTTTTCGAACAGCTTCGCGCCTGCGGAGCCCTGGCGCGCCTGTTTCCCGAGGTCGAAGCCCTGTTCGGCGTTCCTCAGCCGGAACAATGGCATCCGGAAATCGACACCGGCGTCCACACCCTGCTCGCATTGCGGCAGTCGGCCCGGCTCAGCCCCGACCCCGTGGTCCGGTTCGCCACCCTGGTTCATGACCTGGGCAAGGCCCTTACACCGCGCGCGGAATGGCCCAGCCACCGCGGGCACGAGGCCGCTGGCGTACCGCTGGTCGACGCCCTATGCGAGCGCTTACGCAGCCCCCGGGAGTTCCGCGATCTGGGTCGCCTCGTCGCCCGCTATCACCTGCACGTGCATCGCTATGCCGAACTGCGCGCGAGCACGATCGTGGAAGTCCTCTCCGCCGCCGACGCCTGGCGACGGCCCCAGCGGGTCGAACAGTTCCTGCTCGCCTGCGAGGCCGATGCGCGCGGACGCACCGGCCTGGAGGATGAACCCTACCCCCAGGCCGAGGGATACCGCACCGCCCTGGCGGCCGCGCGCTCCGTGGACAGCTCCGCGCCGACGCGTGCCGGGCTGAAGGGCCCGGCCATCGGCGAGGCCATCAAGCGGGAGAGGATACGCGCCGTGCAAGGGACCCGGTCCGCCGCCTGAGAGCGGTACCGGCAACATCCTCGGACGAAATCCCCCATTCCTACACCTTGATCCTGGGTTTCCCATCATCGGTGCATCCGATGCACGTTACGCTCCGTAGTCTTTGCTAAGCCCAAACAAAAATGCCCCGTTCACGGGCCTGTTCAAGACCATGATTCTCCGCCGCATCCTACTCAGCCTGATTCCCCTTTCCCTCGCCTTTGCATCGACACTGGCCTTCGCCCAGGTGGATGCCCAGGAGGAAGAACCCGCCGCCGTTGGCGAGGTCACGCGTATCCAGGGCACGGCCTTCGTGCGCAACGCCCGAAACTTCGGCGTGCTCAGCCCGAACAGCCCGCTGGCGGCGGGCGACCGCATCATCACCGGGCGCGGCAGCCGGGTGGAGCTCACACTCCAGGACGGCAGCGTGATCACCCTGGGCGGGACCACGGATTTCACCGTCTCCGACTATGCATTCAAGCCCCGAGACGATATTGGTACCGCCGTATTCAAGCTGGCACGCGGGGCCTTCCGCGCCGTCACCGGACGCATCAGCTCGGTATCCCGGCCGGACTTCCGCGTTCAAACGCCGGTCGCCACCGCCGGTGTCCGGGGCACGGATTTCTGGGGCGGACTGCGTTTCTTCGACGATCACCTGCACGTGGCCCTGCTGGGCGGCTCGGGGGTTTTCGTTGAATCGGGCGGCAGAACCGTGGACATCGAGCAGGTAGGCTACGGCGTCACCGCGCGCAAGGATCAAGCACCATCGGAGCCGGCGGTATGGGATACGGAGAAAATGACCAAGGCCGCCGCTTCGGTGACCTGGGACTGAGCCACTCCCCCCGCCGGTCATCCAACCATGCCAAGAACCATCGTCTTCGACGTCAACGAAACCCTGCTCGACCTGGCGTCCCTGGACCCGCTTTTCGAGACCTGGTTCGGAAACCCTGACACCAGGCAGGAGTGGTTCGCCCAGGTTCTGAAAAGCGCATTCGTCGCCGTGGCGACCGGACATTACTCAGACTTCTCCGCCACCGGGGGCGCCGCCCTCACGGTCATCGGACAACGTCATGGCGTGGCCATCACGCAGGCCCATCGCGAGGCGCTTCGCGATGGCATGGCCCGGTTGCCCGCCCATGCCGACGTGGAGCCCGCGCTGCGGGCGCTACGCTCAGCCGGCCTGACGCTCGCCACCCTGACCAACAACCCACCGAACGTGGTTCAGGCGCAACTCCGACATGCCGACATAGATCAGCACTTCGACCACATCCTTTCCGTGGACACGGCGGGCAGTTTGAAACCCGCCCCCGTGGTGTACCGCACGGCAGCTCGCGAACTGGGCGTGGAAACCGCTGACATCCGCATGGTGGCCGCCCACGACTGGGACGTCACCGGTGCCCAGCGCGCCGGATGCAGGGCCGCCTTCGTGGCCCGCCCCGGGCAGGATTTCGACCCGCTCGGGGTGCGCCCGGATATCGTCGGTCCGGACCTGATGCGTGTCGCCGAAGCCATCATCGCGGCAGAGTGCCACTGACCCGGACGAGGCACGTCGCGCAGGCATCCTTCATAATCCTCCAACCCAACCCACGGCCCATCCGCCGCCTCGGCCCATTGCGCACCATGCCCTCCCTGCACGAATCCAACATCAAGAGCCTTCCCCTGATCCAGAAAGGCAAGGTCCGCGACATCTACGACGTGGACGCCGAGCACATGTTGCTGGTTACCTCGGACCGGATCTCCGCGTTCGACGTGATCATGCCGACCCCGATCCCAGGCAAGGGCGAAGTCCTGACCGCGGTCTCGAATTTCTGGTTCGAATCCACACGCGCCATCGTGCCCAATCACCTGTCCGAGCGCAGCCTGCGCGACATCCTCGCGGACGATGACGACTACGCCCAGGCCGTCGGTCGGTCCATGGTCGTGCGCAAGCTCAAACCCCTGCCGGTGGAGGCCATCGTGCGCGGCTATATCGTGGGCAGCGGCTGGAAGGACTACCAGGCCACCGGCAAGGTCTGCGGCATCCCCCTCCCCCAGGGCCTTGAGCAGGCGGCCCGCCTCGAAGACCCGCTGTTCACGCCGTCCACCAAGGCCGCGGTGGGCGACCACGACATCAATATCGACTTCGATGAAACGGTAAAGCTCATCGGCCCGGATCTGGCGGAACAGATCAGGGAACTGTCCATCCGCATCTACACCCACGCCCGCGAGTACGCCGCCACACGCGGCATCATTATCGCGGACACCAAGTTCGAGTTCGGCCTGGACGCGGACGGTAAGGTCGTCCTCATCGACGAGGTGCTGACACCGGATTCCTCTCGTTTCTGGCCCGCCGACCAATACCAGACGGGGATCAGCCCACCCAGTTTTGACAAGCAGTTCGTGCGCGACTACCTGGAGACCCTGAACTGGGACAAAACCCCTCCCGGGCCCGAGCTGCCCGCTGAGATTGTCGCGCGAACCGCCCTCAAGTATCGCGAGGCCCAGGACCGGCTGACCGGCGCCCCGAACGATTAGTGACGGCCCCGGGTATCCAGCGGCACCCTGGCCAAGCGCATCGAACGAACACCAGAACCCGGAGCTCGAAATGAATCCCCGCCTTGCCCTCGGCAGTGCCCTGATCGCGTTGATGGCTCTGCCCACGCCAACCCTGGCCGGCTTCATCATTGCCACCACTCCCGACGGGCGCGAAGTCCGGCTGAAGGATGACTCCACCTGGGAGTATCTCGACGGATCGTCCTCGACCGCCCCGATCACCGCGCCCGCGGCGGGCGGCACGCGGGACAACCTGGCCGCCGCGCCGAAGGAGAATGACCTGGCCCGCCTGGACCTGACCCTGGAGCGCGTGGACAGCAGGCCGAGCTCCTGCAAGCTGGGAATCCGCCTGACCAACAACGCCGCCTACCTGGTGACCAGCATCGTGCCCCGACTCACCGCCTGGGTCAGCGATGGCAAAATTCCCTACGACACCCAGTCCGTCGAGTTCTCCAGCATCAAACCGCTGCGCTCCGAGTACGAAACGGTGAAGTTTTTCGGCATTCCCTGCGAGAAGATCGACTGGCTTCAGGTACACGGCGGCGACCGTTGCACCCTGGACAACCTGGACAAATTCTCGCCCAACAAGGGCGAGTGCATCTCCCGGGTCAAGGTCATTCCCAACGACCAGATCGAGTGGAAGAACCTGTACTCGGTGGAGTAGTCCGCGGGGTCCAGGCCCTAACCCCGGTCCCAGGCTGTCATTCCACCGCATGCCGGTTCGGATCCTTGAATACATCGTCCTATCCGGGCCGACGCACGGCCTGACTCTTCCTTCCTATCCCTGCGTTTACTGGGACGCCGGGCGCTGCTGCAATTTGCCCCGTGGACACCCTGACCCATGCCCTTTCCGGTGCCGTACTGGCACGCGCGACCGATGGTCCCGAGCGGGCACTGACCGGCAAATCCCGCGTTTGGCTGGGCTTCCTCGCCGGGGCCTTCCCCGATATCGATTTCGTGCTGTCCTTCGTGGACCCCATGCTCTACCTCAACGAGCATCGTGGCCCCACGCACTCCCTGATCCTGCTCCCATTCTGGGCGGCCCTGGTGGCCTGGTTGTACAGCTTCGTACTGCGTGGACGGGTGCCGTGGCGGCATCTGGTTCCGGTGTCCGCCATGGCGATCCTGATTCATATCCTGGGCGACCTGATCACCTCCTTCGGCACCCAGATCCTCTCGCCCTTCGACAAAACGGCTTTTGCCTGGAACACCACGTTCATCATCGACCCGGTGCTGACGACAAGCCTTCTGCTGGGCCTGTTCCTGGGCTTTGGCCATCCCCAGGGCTTTGCCCGGGGCGCCATCGTGGCGTGCCTGGCCTGGATCGGATTCCAGGCCATCCAGATGCACACCGCCCTGGATATCGGTGAGCGGTTTAGAGCCGAGCGTGGCCTTGACCGCTACAGCGTGAACGCATTCCCGCAACCGTTCAGCCCGTACCGCTGGAAGGTCCTGGTCAGCGGCCCCGAGGAGCACTACCGCAGCTGGGTGGATCTGAAGCGAACACGACCCGCACCGGCTGTCAAAGAGGACGATGGCCGTTTCGCCCGCTTGGACAAGGGCTACAGCCCCTACGCGAGCCCTCACTGGGACCGCATCAGTCGATTCGGAGAGCGTGACCCATCCCTGGCTCGATCAGTTTGGAACGACGACGCCTTCGCGGCCTATCGTCGCTTCGCCCGTTACCCGGCCCTGGTCAAAACCCAGCGGCACGATGGCCGTGAGTGCGCCTGGTTCCGCGATCTGCGTTTCGCCTCGCCCGCGAGCACCGCGCCATTTCGCTATGGCCTGTGCCGCTCCATGGCCGGGGGTCCGTGGGAACTCGAAGGTCTGCCGCGCTCCTTTGACGCACCGAGCCGCGCGCCTGAAGCGGAGCAAAGCGGCACCGACAATACTGAGTCCGCGCACACCCAGCGGCCGGGATGACTCGAATAGCCCGACATGAGTGGGATGTAAGTCCGGCGCGGGCCCGTGACATACAGCGGGAACTGCACGAGCGAATAATCACCCGTGTTGACCTCGGTCCGATCACCCACATCGCCGACATCGATGTGGGCTTCGAGGGTCACAAGCGCGTCACGCGCGCCGCGGTGGTGGTGGTGCGCAGTCGCGACCGGGTCCGCCCTCTGTACGTCTCGTCAGGCCACCGGTTCTCTATGGACACGGCCGTGGTTTGGGTGTTGGCCTGCCTGACGCGTTATCGCCTGCCGGAGCCCACGCGGCTGGGGAAGCTCTGAATGAATCTGGCATGAGCGAATGGGTTCGAATAATCGTTCGGTTCAAGGCGCCCATTTGTTGATGTATGGGCACTTCAATAGCGGGCTATTGCGAAGATTCGCAACGCTGAAATGGGCTTGTTCGGCGGGCCAAGGCGCCGTGTCACGATTCGTTCAGAGCTTCCCTTAGGGCCGGAGGCCCCGCCGCTGAGCGGCCCGGTCAAGGAACCGTGGACTGTGAATTCAAAGTGCTCATTTCAGACCACCCCTCGCTCCGCCAGGGACACCCATTCACCATCCCCGATCACCAGGTGATCGAGCACGCGCACGTCCACCAGGGCCAGGGCGTCGCGCAGGCGGCGCGTGATGGCCTCGTCGGAGCGGCTGGGTTCGGCGACGCCGGAGGGGTGGTTGTGGGCCAGGATGAGCGCCGCCGCATTGTGGTCCATGGCCCGGCGCACCACTTCGCGCGGGTGCACGCTGGCGCCG
>JBMYTY010000032.1:0-10486 GCA_049604855.1 Gammaproteobacteria bacterium
GCCGAGTCCATCTTCGGGCAGATGGCCCGCGAGGACTGCCCGGTACCCCGGTGGATCGTGGTCAGCGCGGGCACCGGCGGCACCTCGGCCACCATCGGCCGCTACATCCACTACCAGTGTCACGACACCCGCCTATGCGTGGCCGACCCCGAGAACTCGGTCTTCCTCGATGCCTACGAGTCCGGAGACAGGGCGCTCACCATCGACACCGCGTCCAGGATCGAGGGCATCGGGCGGCCTCAGGTGGAGCCGTCCTTCATACCCACGGTCATCGACCGGATGATCAAGGTGCCCGATGCCGCGTCCATCGCCACCATTCATTTCCTGGAAAAGGTGCTGAACCGTAAATGCGGCGGCTCTACCGGCACCAATGTCTACGCCGCCTTCCAGATCATCGCCGAGCTCCATGCCCGGGGAACCCCCGGCAGCGTGGTGACCCTGCTCTGCGATTCCGGCGAGCGTTACCTGGATACCTACTACAACCCCGATTGGCTGGCGCGCGAGGGCTTCGATCTTCAGCCCTACCTGGACACCATCGGGCGCTTCTGCGAGAGCGGGGGCTTTGATATCTAGACCCGGCGCCGACCTTCGATTGCGCGTGTTCGATTTCATTGCGATGCCTGTCGGGAAATTTTCCAGACCCCGCCAGACTCAGGGATAGCGGGTGATGACCACGCTGCCAACTGATTGATAAATCGCAAATTTCGGGTACCGGCATGGTATCTGCTTCGAGTAGGCCAAGCGGGTCGCTTAGAACCCCCCGCGGTGTGACCGATACAGGACGTGACGATGACCAGGTACGGCATCGGGGTCTGCCGTAACCCTCAATACCCGTTCGTCCTTAACTTGGTAGGAAAAAATGAAAACCCCGATTATTCGCACGCTCGGTGGCGTCGTCGCCGCTGCCGGTCTGTTCTGCGCGACCGCCGTAAATGCTTCCGTCGTATTTACCGAAACCGTCCTTTCCGGCGACGCCCAGGTGTTCAACAACGGCACGCTGATTCAGGCAAACAACATCGGCTCTGGCGCCACGCCCACCACCATCAACGGTGTCAGCTTCGGCAACGACCATACCGGCCTGGCCGCGCAGACGATGTACTACCACACCCAAACCGTCAGCGGTTTCTCCACCGAGATGGAGACGATGCTGAACTCGTACGTCAAACCCAGCTACCAGTACAACAGTGCGTTTGAGTACAGCGGCAGCCTCACCATCTCCGGTCTGACCATCGGCAACGACTATCGGATTCAGTTGTTCGTGGCCTTGACCGGCAACAGCAATCCGGCGGCGAATTTCAACCTGGAAAACGCTGGTTTCTACTCCATGACCGATTGGGCGCCGGGTGCCATGAACCTGTCCGGCGTCTGGACGGCCACGGATGACACCATGAACCTCACCATCGGCCAGACCTTCAGCCAGACGCAGTACCTCTATACGGTGCTCAACGGATATGCCCTGCACGATGTGACCGGGGTGGAAGCGATTCCTTCGACGGCTGGCGCGTCCGTGCCGCTGCCCGGTTCCGGCCTGCTGATGTTGATCGGCATGTTGGGACTCGCCCGGTTCGCGCGCCGCTGATCCCATTTTCCCCGGCACCTCGGTGTTGGGGGGGGGCTTTGACAATGAAAAAAGGGCGCTCATTCGAGCGCCCTTTTTTCTTACGAGCGTGGCCGTCGATTATCCCGCGATTTCGGCGCCGAACGCATAGCCAACGACACATCCCACCAACCCACCTACAGGGCCCGCGACTCGAAATCCGAGCAATGCGCCGGAAGCGGCGCCACCGAGACCGGCTTTGAGCTGATCACTTTCACGTTTCTTTCGCGAACGCGGAGCACCCTTTACGCCGTTTCGGCTGCGGACCGCATACGTGGATTGGTCCTGCTTGCTGCGATTACATGGGATACAGGCAGCGAAAAGATTGTTCGCGTGGTCTGTGCCGCCCTTTGCCCGGGCCTTGGAGTGTTCTTTCTCCCACGCGCCTTTCGCTCCCGCAATGCCGTAGTTCGTGAAAACGAGTTTCTTGTGGCAAAGGTGGCAGCGGCCGTCGGTCTTGTCGAACAGTGCCTGCTTAGCGTTTTGAGAGAGTTTCATGTGCTGTTTCTCCCGCGTAGACGTTAAACATTCAGCGTATGGGTCCACTGGGGCACCCAATTGCGTGAAAGGAAGTGAACCAGACTCCTGTCGCCGAAAAACCGGGCCTGGTTGCCCTGAGCGAATACCAGCGCGGATTGATCAACCCTCAGCCCGGATGAGCGAGCCGCATGTGTCAGCTGCGCCAGCAAGCGGTTGTTTTCCGTGTCGGTGCCACTGCGGGAGCGCGCGTCGAAAATCGCGAAATTGATCCAATGGCCTGTTGTTGATCGTTCCCGTAAATGCGCCAGCTTGATATCCATGGTCTAACGCTCCTTACGAACCCCTTTGAAGGGTTTGCCGTCGGACTTCTGATCCATGAATCGTCCGCTGCCCGCGTCGCGCTTCACCCAGCGATCATTCTTGGGGTTGTAGGTTTGCGAACGCTGTCGCACCGCGCCATTGCGGTGGCCGTCGCCAGAAGGGGGATTGGTCGCCATAATCGAAGCCTCTTTGAAAGTTGAACATTGGTTTCTGTTTGCCGCCAAATGGCATTGAAGCTAGAGTTTACAAACAAAGATCAATAAGTCAAATAATGTAAACCGAGTGAGGCAATGTTAGGCGAACGGATCAAGCAGGCACGCGAATCCGCCGGTCTCTCACTGCGTGCGCTGGGAGAGCGGGCGGGCGTCACCGCCATGGCAATCTCGAAGTACGAGCGCGACGAATCCACGCCGTCTTCCAAGGTGTTGATCGGCCTGTCCAAGGCCCTGGGCGTGCGTACGGAGTATTTCTTCCGTGGCGCCCGTGTAACGCTGGAACGCCCGGATTACCGCAAGCATCCGAAGCTGCCAAAGAAGGAGCACGACAAGGTCATCGCCGATGTCACCGATCAGGTGGAGCGGCGCATGGCCCTGGGCAAGGTGCTTCCCGAGGCCTGGGAGCTGCCCTTCGACCGGCCCAAGTTCCGTCAACAGGTCGCCACCATGGACGACATCGAGGTCGTGGCCGACAAGGCCCGTTCGGCGTGGGACCTGGGCACGAACCCCATTCAGGACCTCATGGACACGCTGGAAGAGCACGGCCTGAAGGTCTTCACCACCCGCTTCGGCGATGCCGCCCGCTTCGATGGCCTGACCGCCAGCGTGCAAGGCATGCCCCTGGTGGTCGTGGGCGAGGGGAAGGGCTGGGTGGGTGATCGCCAGCGCTTCACCCTGGCCCATGAGTTAGGTCATCAACTGCTTGAGGGCCGTCTGCCCAAGGGATGGGGCGAAGACGAGATTGAACGCGCCTGCCATCGCTTCGCCGGGGCATTTCTCGTTCCCGCGTCGGAGGTGCGCCAGGCGCTGGGCAACAAGCGCAACTGGCTGGAGCCGCAAGAGCTTTACCAGCTCAAGCACGAGTACGGCCTGAGCATGAACGCCTGGAGCTTCCGCGCCCGTGACCTCGGCATCATCACCCAACAGACCTTTGGTAAGTATTGGGGTCTGGTCCGCAAGCGCGGCTGGAAGGAGCGCGAGCCGGGTGATCAATATCCGGTGGAGACCGCGCGCCGTTTCAAGCAACTGGTCTACCGGGCATTGGCCGAAGAGATGATCGGCGAATCCAAGGCCGCCGAGCTGCTCGGCCAGAGCATCCAGCAACTCAAGGCCGAACGCGGGTTCACGGACGACAGCGGAGCCCATAGCGACGATGTTGCTGATCAGTGATGCCAACATCCTCATCGACTTCGAGTGTTGTGGCCTGCTCGCCGAGCTCTTCCAGCTTGATCACGACATCGCCGTGCCCGATCTGCTCTACGAACAGGAACTCCGGGAGCAACACCCAGACCTGCCAAAGCACGGGCTACAAGTGCTGGAAATGAACGGCGCGCTGATCGCACGGGCGGCCAGGCTCAATCTCCGCTACCCCGCCCCGAGCATGAACGACCTGTTCACCCTCGCCCTGGCCCAGGATCGGCATTGCCCCTTGTTGAGTGGCGACAAACAACTGCGCATCGCCGCTGAGCAGGAGGGCGTGAAGGTGCACGGCACATTGTGGCTCGCCGAGCTTATGCTCGAACGCGGGTGTACCAGCCCGGCAAAGATGCGCGAAGCCTTCGACACCATGAAAACCAGCGGCCGACGCCTGCCGTGAAGGAAGGTCGCTCACCTACTCAGCCGCTTCCCGTGAATCTCCACGCAGGCCCCGAGGCCGAATTTTTTCCCTCGGGCGGCGGGATATGGCCATTTTATCGTCTTTGGTGCAGTCAGGGTTCTGAGTGTCAGAACTGGGAAAAGGGGGTGCCGATTGAGTCCGGTGCCCGAGGTGACGGTCTGCTTGCCGCTGGAAGCCCCTTGTTGCGGGCATTTACACAACACAATTGAAGTACTACGGTTATGTAGTACTTCAATTGTGTTGTGTAAATGCCGGATGAAGAATCGTGTGGGCTCCCCCGTCGAAGGCGAGGACTTTTTCGATCGCGAGAACGAGATTGCCTCGATGTGGCGAGCCTTGGACGGCGGCAATCTGCTGCTCCTCGCGCCGCGTCGGGTGGGCAAGACCTCCTTGATGAAGCGCTTGGTGCATCTGGCCCCGGGCCAGGGTTATCAGGCGCTCTATCTCACCGTGGAGGGGGCGGTGGATGAAGCGGATTTCGTGCAACGGCTCTATCGGGCGGTCGCCGAGCACCATCCTGATCAAGTGCGACGGCTTCTGAACCGATCGACCGGCGGGGTGCTGGGTTCTTTCCTCGGGCGCATCAAGAAGGTCGGAGCCATGGGCGTGTCCGTGGAGTTGGATGATGAGGCGCGGCGGAATTGGCGGGACACCATCGAGGCGCTTGGAGCCATGCTGGCCCGCCTCGACTCACGCTGGCTGCTCGCCATCGATGAACTGCCGCTGTTCACCCTCAAGCTGCTGCGCGCCGACCCTAGCGGTGAACGGGCGGCGAACTTCCTGCACAACCTGCGCGAGCTGCGCCAGAACCAGCCCTCGCTACGCTGGTTGCTGGCCGGGTCCATCGGCCTGGACACCGTCACCAGTCGTTACAACCTTGCGGATGCCATCAACGATCTGCGCGTGACCAGTCTCGGTCCCTTTGCCGGGCCGGGCGCCGAGGCGTTTCTTCAATCGCTTGCGACCAGTTACGACATGGATCTGTATGAGCCCGTGCGCCAGCACCTGCTTCAACGTCTGGAATGGTTGCTGCCCTACTACCTGCAACTGCTGTTCTCTGAACTCCTGGATCGCCTGGCCGGGGACTCGCGACCTCCCACGGTCGACGACATCGACGCCCTCTTCGAGGGCCTGCTGCAACCCGCCAACAAGAACTACTTCGACTACTGGCGGCAGCGACTCCACGAGGAACTGGGCAGCCCGGACGACGCCATCGCCACCACTGTGCTCAGCGCCGCCTGTCGGGAACCGGCCGGTGCCTCCCGAACGGTGCTGATGGGCGCCCTCAGCCAGCACCTTCAGGACCCGGACCAGCGCGAGCAACGCTTGCGCTATCTGTTGGACATCCTCATCAACGACGGCTACCTGCTCGAAGCGGACGGGCGCTTTCGATTTCGCTTTCCACTGCTGCGCGAGTACTGGGCGCGCCGGGTTGCCCCATGAACGAACAATTCCCCCTCCACGGCATCGCCGTCTACAACCCCGGCATCCTCAGCACGGACGAACTCAAGCGCTACTTCGTGGCGCGCCAGGGCCTGTTGGATCAACTGCTGGACGGCCTGCGCCGCGAAGCCGCGGGGCAGGCGCCGCAACACCGGCTGATCGTCGGCACCCGGGGCATGGGCAAGACCACCCTGTTGCACCGCTTCGCCCTGGCGGTGCTGGAGGATGAGGGCCTCGCGCAGTACTGGCTGCCGCTCAAATTCCCGGAAGAGCAGTACAACATCACGCGCCTCTCCGACCTGTGGGCGAACTGCCTCGATGCCCTGGGCGACACGCTGGAATCGCTGGGGGAACACGACCTGCTGGAGGAACTCGACAGCCGCGTCGACGCCCTGCCCGCGGATGAGGAGCCGCGTTCGCGCCAGGCCTTCGAGGCCCTGATGGCCTTCGCCGACCGGCTCGGGCGTCGGCTGCTGCTGCTCATCGACAACCTCGATATCGTGCTCGAACGCCTGCATGACGCGCACTGGGCCATCCGCGAAGTGCTCGGCCACGAGCCCCGCCTGATGCTCGTCGGCGCCAGCGCGCGGGTGCTGGAGAGCACCTACGAATACCAGGCGGCGTTCTACGACTTCTTCAAGATCCACGAACTCAAGGGCCTCAGCGAGAGCGAGATGAGCGCCGTGCTGTGCCGCCTGGCTGAAGTGGAGGGCAATCCCGCCATCGCCCGCATGATCGAGCGGGAACCGGGGCGCCTGCGCACCCTGCACACCCTCACCGGCGGCAACCCGCGCACCGCCGTGCTGCTCTACGGCGTGCTCGCCCAGGGCATGGAGGGCGACGTGCGCAGCGACCTGGAGCGCCTGCTCGACCAATGCACGCCCCTGTACAAGGCCCGCTTCGAGGAACTGCCAGCCCAGGCGCAAAAGGTGGTCGACGCCATGGCCGTGCACTGGGACCCGCTCACCGCCGCGCGCCTGGCCGAGCTCACGCGCCTGCCGGTCAACTCCGTCTCCACCCAGCTCACCCGCCTGGAACAACAAGCCGTGGTGGAAAAGGTGCCGCTGCGCCCGGGCAAGAAGAACGGCTTCCAGATCGCCGAGCGTTTTTTCAACATCTGGTACCTCATGCGCACCAGCCGCCGCGTGCGGCGGCGGCTGATCTGGCTGGTGCGCTTCCTCAAGGTGTTCTACAGCCAGGACCAGCTCCGCGAGCGCGCCCGTCGGCACCTGCTCGACGGCCAGTCCCAGCCGGGTGAGGCCGGGCTGCGCCACGCGGAGCTGGGCTTCAGCTACGCCAGTGCCGTGGAGGACCAGACCCTGCGCGCGGCCCTCGAAGGCTCCGCCCTGCGCACCCTGGTGGCGGATCGCAAGCTCAGCCGGGAACTCGCCGCCATCATCGACTTCGAGGGCGACGACGGTGACCTGCGCGATCGTGCCGAGCGCATGCGCTTCCTGCGCGAGCTGCCCGAGCAGGTGCGCCGGGCCAGGGGCGATTGGCCGCCCGGCGTCTCGCCGACGGATTTCGCCGCCGCGCTGGTGGGTTCCTTGAGTCTCACGCCTGAGCAAAAGCGCCAGGTTGCCGAGTCCCTGCCGCGGATGGAGGAGGCGCAGGTGCTTGCTTTGCAGGACGACCTCAATAAGGAACATACGTCCTGGCGCGATCAACTGTTTGGAAACGAAGAGCTGATCAATCGCTTGAGTCTTGCCGTCACGGAGGGCTTTGCGGCCAATGCGCTTGATTTGCCCGGCATGCGCATTGCCGCCGAGGCCCTGCAAAGCGGGCTGCTTGGCGCCTATGCGGACACGCTGATGCTTGAGGCCACCGACCCGCATCTATCCGCCGACGAACACCAACGGATACACCAGGGCATCGAGACCTTCGGCCTGCACTATGCCTGGATCGATCTGGGCGTCGCGCTGAAAGCGAGCGGCGACCTGGACGGGGCCATAGCCGCCTATCGCCAGCAGCTCGCGGTCAAACCCGATCACCAATCGGCCTGGTACAACCTGGGCAACGCGCTGAGTGAGAACGGCGACCTGGACGGGGCCATCGACGCCTATCGCCAGCAGCTCGCGATCGAACCCGACCACGAATGGGCCTGGAGCAACCTGGGCATCGCGCTGAGTGAGAACGGCGACCTGGACGGGGCCATCGCCGCTTTTCGCCAACAGCTCGCGGTCAAACCCGATCACGAGGGGGCTTGGAACAACCTGGGCATCGCGTTGAAAGCGAACGGCGACCTGGACGGGGCCATGGCCGCCTATCGCCAGGGTATGCGTCACGAGTCGACGCGGGGACGGTGCCACAACGGACTGGCCTGGCTGTTCTACGAGCAGCGGCGGGAACTGGCCGAGGCCGAGGGTCTAGCGCGCGAGGCCGCTGAACGGAACCCGGAAAACCGAGACGTCCTTCACACCTTCGCCACGGTGCTAGCCGCCAACGGCCACTGGCCCGAGGCGCGCGTGCAGGCGGCCCGGTTCCTGGCGCTGAGCGATGACGAGTGGCTGGAGACCACTTGGAACGAGCTGCTGATGTTCTTCCGGGAGGCGGTCGGCCATGGCCACGCCGCCGATGCGGCGCGCCTGCTGGAAGAGACCCAATGGAACGAGCGTCTGCGACCCCTGCACACGGCCTTGCTGGCCATCGCCGAGGGCGCGGATCAATTCACCCGGGTCGCACCGGAGGTCCGGCAACCGGCGGAGGCGATCATGGCTCAGCTCACCGACGACGTGGAGCGAGCCGAATAGAACCATTTCCCGTGCTTTAGGTTTGTGACTGCATGCAAACCCGAATCGGGGGAGGCTGCTATTCATGGAGAAGTGCAATTGATCGATCGCGAAACGAATATGGACGACGCCTCAAAATGGTTCGTCGAGTGGTGCGAAAAACAACCCGGGTACATAGGGTTTCATCGGCGCTACCTGATTGTGAAAGATTTCCATGGTGAATGGCTTTTGGTCGGTGCCACGGTTTGTGCCTTGACCGATGGTGATGCGCCGTTGCGTCCAAGCCAACTTACAAAGTACGACTACGGCGATGCCCGTTTGGTCGAGGATTGGCCGACGGAAAACGATTTGACGGTATGGCTATGCGCATTGAGTGACGGTGACCTTGTCATGCCATGTGGAGCGACCCTGAAGGCGACATCGTCAATTAATTGGAGCGCGCAGAGGTTGTACCAATGGCACTTGCCTGGTCCTCCGGCAGGAAAGAGGTTTGGCGCGAGGCTATCTGACGCGTCGGGTTTTACGGAGCCTGACTACCTGAAGCATGACAAGCCGTACTTTCCTGATACAGCTGAAGCGGCACGTTTCTGGTTGGCCTATCCCTACGAACTGAGTAGGGGAGACCGAGCGGACCGAGGAGAGGTGAGTTTTCTGCTTTCAGAAACGCGCGGTTATATCGACGACTTCGATGAATCGAGTCGGCGGCTGAGCGTCACGCGGTTGCAGCCTCATGAGCACGGGCGGGAATGGCTTGTGAAGGGCATCTGGTGGGGGCGAGACACCATGGGGCATTTTTCACAGGCGATCTCGCGGGGCGACATGGTTCTCGACGTTCCCGCTGAAGCCTTGCGCATGCAATGCTAAGCATTTCCCCGGGATGGGTCGGTGGGCGATCTGTGGGGACACGAACCATGGTGGGAGCTCTGGGATTCAGTCGTTGTGCGTGATTTCGACATCCGCTTGCGTGGAATTGGCGTTTGCAGCTGCCCGTTTACCACTTTCACTACGAAAGACGGAGTTCTCAGCGGAACAGTTCGCTGTGTGATCCCAGCCTGACCAAACGGAGAACGTCATCTTCGGTTATTTGGTAGATGAGCAGGAGGTCAGGTTTCAGATGGCATTCACGATATCCAAGAAACTCACCTATCAGATCGTGATCCCTCAGCTGCGGCGCTAGCGGCAGGTTCAGTGCGAGATCGCGAATGGTCGTGGTGAGCAGGGACTCAACGTCGCTTCGATGCTGACCACGCTTCTCTCGTTTGTAGTCCCGTTTAAATGCCGTGGATCGTTCAATCGTCCTCATTGAGGTCGGCCATCAGCCTATTCACGTCATCGAATGACTTGCCTTTGCCTTGCTCCAATTCCCGCATGGCACCCAGAGTCGTCTTGTTTGGCACGCCGACAGGGAAAGGGAGCGCTTTCTCTTCCGCGATCTTCAGCATCAGTAGCCGAATCGCATCTGAGACGGACAGCCCCATCGCCTGAAGTGCCTCGGAGGCCTTTACCTTTACGTCGTGATCGATGCGCGCTTTGACGATGTCATTGGTCGTAGCCATGTCCGCCACCCGTGTGCTTGCTCGTTGTGCACTCATCGTGGCCACAATGAGTCCCTGGATCAAGCGCTGGAAATTCTATGGGGTAATCGGGCCGTTGGCCCGACCTACGGCGAGATCAGAAGGTATCGCCGGGAACCCGCACAAAGCCCTCCATCAACACGCGCGCGCTGCGGCTCATGACCACCTTTTCGATGACCCATTCACCGCTCGCGTTGCTGGCGGCGGCGCCGACCTTGAGGGTGCCGGAGGGGTGGCCGAAGGTGACGGAATCGCGCTCGCCGCCACCGGCGGCGAGGTTGACCAGGGTGCCGGGGATGCAGGCGGCGCTGGCGATGGCGACGGCGGCGGTGCCCATCATGGCGTGGTGCAGCTTGCCCATGGACAGGGCGCGGCAGTTGAGGTCGATGTCCGCTGCGTTGATCTGTTTGCCGCTGGAGGCGGCGTAGTCCTTGGGCGGGGCGCTGAAGGCGACCTTGGGGGTGTGTTGGCGGGTGGCGGCCTCGGCGATGTCCTTGATGAGGCCCATC
>JBMYTY010000033.1:0-10273 GCA_049604855.1 Gammaproteobacteria bacterium
CGGGCACCCGTTCGGCAACCGCCTGCATCGAACTGTGCACCATGACGGTTGCGCCCGGACGAAACCCAAGCTCCTCAAGCAAGGTGCGGAACTGCTCTTCGTCCATCCGCAAACCGCGCAATTGGCGGTTCAGCACGCGCATGCGGTGCCGAAGCGACAAGAGGGGTGGAATCAGGGGAGCCGGGATGAAGCGCTTCAGACCCATGGCGGATTATCACATTCCGGAAAAACAAGGACTTATTCTAGCGGTTGTTCAGGGTTCATCCTCCTCCCATCGCTGACATTCGCGTCTGTGCGGAACCTCGGCAGTCTGTTCTCATGGAAACGTGACCCTGCGCATTGCCGGGGTATGTCAATGATCGCCAAGCCCCGGAACAGGGGCGCAACGGGCCATGAAGCCATCTTCAGGCCCTCGACGAGGAGAGGACGATATGTCTCAAAACCAGGACCTGGCGCTGGGAATCCCCGCCATGTACGAGCGCGCCCAGGATATGGACGTACATCTGGCGGACCTGCTCATGGGCTGCGCCCTTCCCGCCCGAAAGTTGGGCCAGCGGAACTTCAGCGACTGGATGCTCGCCGAGGTCCGAGGCTACGCCGCGGAGGACGCACTACCCGCGTACCGCCTCTGCGACAACGTCCACCTGCTCGCATGGATGCCCGGCAGCCATTGGATGCAGGCACCCATCAGCGACGATCTGGAACACGAGCTGATGCACATGGGCCTGCGTGAAGGGATCAGCACCATCGAAGACGCCTTCTTGAAGCACAAGGGCAAGGGTGGCGTGCGGGTCGACCTGAGCGATGAACAACAGGTGGACCTGCGAACACGCGCCAATCTGGACACGCGCCTGGCCCTGGCGATGCCCTCCGAGGCCTACGCCCGCGTGCTGGCCAACACCCGGGTGGTAATCGAACTGTGGAGCAAGGACCTGCTGGATCAGGGCGTGGTCAGTTGCCAGAACGCCGGCAGCCGCGTTTTGGAGAAGGCCGCGGAGATTGACCGCGCATTCGACCAATATCCGGAACGCGCGGCGGACAAGGCCGAGGAAATCATCGCCGCGATCAACCGCAAGGACGGGTTTCTGAAGCGGCTGTTCAGTTAACGGTACGAACTCCGGTAACGGTCCGAACTCCGGTAACGGTCCGAACTCCGGTAACGGTCCGAACTCCGATAACGGTCCGGGCTCCGGTAGCGGTCCGGGCTCCGGTAGCGGTCCGGACTCCGGGCTTGGCCCGACGCGGTGCGGCGGCGGACAAAACCCCGGGCCGGGCCATCCCGTCAGTGATCACGGTGGCTCGCGAATGCGAGCTTGTCCAGCAGGGCCATGAGCACTGCCGAAACCACGAAGGTGAGATGGATGATCACGTACCACATCAGTTTGTCGTTCTCGATGTGCTCCGCGTTGACGAAGACACGCAACAGATGAATGGATGAAATCGCAACAATGGACGCGGCCACCTTCAGCTTGAGGGTGCCAGCGTCCAGTTTCCCGAACCACTCGAGACGCTCGGCGTTTTCATCCAGATCGATCTTTGAGACAAAGTTCTCGTAGCCCGAGAACATCACCATGACGATCAGGCTGGCCACCAGCACCATGTCGATCATGGCCAGCACATGCAGGACCAGGTCCGCCTCACTCAGGGCAATGATGTGAGACCAGACGTGAAACAACTCCTGAAAGAACTTTACGCCCAGGGCGGCGAGGGCAAGAGATAAGCCCAGGTAGATCGGGGCAAGCAACCAACGGCTGGCAAACAGGGTTTGCTCAATCCAACGTTCCATCAGATTTACGCTCCGGTGAGTACGGGATGAGGTAAAAACGGGCGCAATAGTAGGGGATGCCGCCCGACCCCGCAGCCTGAAACTCGTGCGTAAACCATTTCTCGCGGCAGCAGTGGAGGATTACCTCGCATCCCACTTGCACCCCATGCCGCGACCGTTCATAACGTCGCCCGTCCTTTGTCGAATCGTGATCCATGGCTTCTTCAGGCAACACTCCCGCTGACAGCAACCCACACAGCACCGCTTCCGACGCCATCGAGGAATCGGACGCTGATGTGATGGAGGCGACCGAAGAAGAAGTCGCCTCCGCCGAGGGCAAGGCAACGGAAGCGGTCTGGCTGGCGGAGACGGGCGACATCACCGCTCTCCAGACCCACCTGGGTGAGATGGATGACGCCGCCCTGATCGAGGTGCTCGAATGCATCTTCGACGAACGCCGGGCGTCGCTTTGGCAGGGTCTCGATCATGACCGCCAGAGACGCCTGCTGGCGCGACTTTCCGAGCCCGCCCGCGCTGAACTCAGCACGGCCATCGCCCCGGACGAACCTGAATCCGAATTGCAGCAGGTCTTCGCGTGGTTGGAGGCGGGTGACGATGAGGCGCTGCGCACCCTGCTCCTCGGTCTCAGCGAGGCGGCCATCGCCGATCTGCTCGAGTCCATGCCGGGCAAGGAACGAAGCCGGGTCTGGGTTCTGGTCCCCGAGGACCTGCGTGCCGAGGTTCTGACCTGGCTCGACGAGGGCGTGCACGACGCCCTGCTCGCGTCCATGACCGAGCAGGAGCTGCTCCCTCTGATCGCCGACCTCGACCACGGCGATCTGGTGGACGTGGTCGAGGCCGTTTCCGATGAGGTGGCGGACGCCATCCTGCGTTCGCTGCCCATGGACGAGCGCACGATCATGGAGACGCGGCTCCACTACCCCGAGGACTCCGCCGGACGGCTCATGGAAGCCGAATGGGTCGCGGTACGTGCCGATGTGACCCTCGAAGTCGTCGCGCGTTTTTTGAAGCGCAGGGGCAGCCTCCCCGACCACACCGACGGCCTGATGGTGGTGGACCGTGAAGGTCACTACCGGGGCAAGCTACCGGTTTCGGCGCTACTCACCCAGAGCGATGAGCTGGGCGTCAGCGAGGTCATGGAGAGCGACGTGGACTGGGTCACCACGGACACGCCCCAGGCCGAGGTCGCCGATTTGTTCGAGAAACGTGAGGTGACGTCCGTCGCGGTGGTCGATGGAGAGCACAAGCTGATCGGTCGCGTCACACTGGATGACATCATCGACGTCATCCGCGCCGAAGCGGAGGCCCCGCTACTGCATATGAGGGGCCTGGATGAGGAAGAGGACCTGTTCGCCCCCGTCCTTCCATCCGCGAAAAGGCGCATGGTCTGGCTGGGAATCAACCTGGTAACCGCCTTTCTCGCGGCATGGGTTATCGGCTTGTTCGAAGCCACCCTGGACAAGGTCGTGGCCTTGGCCGTGCTGATGCCCATCGTGGCCAGCATGGGCGGCATCGCCGGCAGCCAGACCCTTACCCTGGCCATTCGCGGCCTGGCCCTGGGACAGATCTCGTCGGCCAATACCCGCTGGCTGGCTATCAAGGAAGTCACCATCGCGGGCATCAACGGAGCCATCTGGGCCGCCGTGGTGGCCGCTCTAGCCTGGCTCTGGTTCGGCGATCCACGCATCTCCCTGGTGATCGCGGTGGCCATGATCATCAATCAATTCGCCGCGTCCATTTCCGGCCTGGCGGTGCCCCTGGTTCTCAACCGCATGGGCATCGACCCCGCCTTGTCCGGTTCAGTGATTCTCACCACGGTCACCGACGTGGTGGGTTTCATGAGCTTCCTCGGTCTGGCCACCTTGATTCTGCTCTGACGGCCTCTGACAGGAGTGCCCGCTCCCGATCACCGACATCAGGGAACGCGCTTCAGGGCCTCTTCCAGCACTTCGACCCCGGCCCCGTCACGGTGAGCATTTTCCGAGAGGTATCGACGCCACGCGCGCGCACCAGGCTGGCCCTGAAACAGTCCGAGCACATGTCGGGTCAGGTGTTTCAGGGCCTGTCCCCGCTCAAGCTCGCGCCCGGCGTAATCGATAAAGCGATGGGCGATCTCCCGCCGTGACCCGGCGGATGGCATTCCAAGCAGCCGCTCGACGCCATCCAGAAACCAGGGGTTGTGGTAGGCCTCGCGCCCGATCATCACACCATCACAATGCCGCAGGTGCTCGCTGACCTCGTCCAAACGCTTGATGCCACCGTTGATCACAAGCTCCAGCCCGGGCTGGTCCGCCTTCAGGCGATACACGGTCTCGTAGTTCAGCGGCGGTACCTCGCGATTCTCCTTGGGCGAGAGCCCGGATAGCCAAGCCTTGCGCGCGTGAACGATGAACACCCCGCAGCCCGCCGCATGCACGGTCTTCACGAAGTCGGTCAAACCCTCGTAGCTGTCATGCTCGTCGACGCCGGTTCGATGCTTCACCGTCACGGGGATGGAAACCGCCGCGGACATGGCCGCCACGCAATCCGCGACGAGAGAGGGCTCCAACATGAGGCAGGCGCCAAATCGACCCGACTGAACCCGGTCACTGGGACAGCCCACGTTCAGGTTGACCTCATCGTAGCCCGCGTCCTCCGCCATACGGGCGCAGCGCGCCAACGCCGTGGGATCGCTCCCCCCCAGTTGCAGGGCCACCGGGTGCTCCTCGACATTGAACGCGAGAAATCGTCGGGGCTCCCCATGCAACAGCGCCCCCGTGGTCACCATTTCGGTATAGAGCAAGGCGCTGGGGCTGATCAGGCGGAGCAGGTAGCGGCAATGCCGGTCAGTCCACTCCATCATGGGGGCCACGCAGAGACGGCGATCAAGCAACATGGGGACCAGACTGTGTTCGGACGGCCGGGGCAGGTCCGGCCGGGGCCTCACATGGTCGGCGGCAGGGCCGATTCGGAGGACGGGGGGGCGGACTCACTCACCCCCGGATCCACGTAGCCCATGGCGCGCATAAAGGCGGCCCACTGCTGCTCCTTTGGCGTGCCGGCAAGCTGCTTGAGAAAATCGAGCATGCTGTCCTCATCGAAATCGTGCATGAGCTCGAAAGTCTCGGATTCGATGAACCCACAGCCGTTCGCATCCAGTTGCTCCACATCACCGTCGCGGTACCCCATGGCGTCCAGGTCATGCTCACCGATGAAGATGTGCTCGGTCCCGAAATCCGCAGACTCCTGCAACATCCCGCGAGCGTTGAACTTGAAATCGCGCCGTTGCCACTCCCGAACCGCGATGTTACCGGTGAAATGCTCCTCAATTTCGTTCAGACGGTCGACCAGTTCAACCAGCGTTTCCGGATCGAAGGAACGCAGCTTCACCCGGCTCATACCCATGCTCTCGGAATAAACGAGAGCCGCCAGGCCCTCGAGGTTATTGAGCATGTGGTGCACGTTGTCGGGCGTCAGGTGGTCCAGAAACGGACCAATCGTGGAGTTTGTTACCCGGGCGGCGGCTTCCACCCGCTCCTGTTCACGGGCCCGACGCTTGGCTTGCACCTGCTTGCGCACCGCGCGCGGCACCTTGGAATCGACCTTGTCGCGCACGCTGCGATTGAGAGCCTGGAACGCGGGGTCGCCCGGGAAGGATTCGAGCAGAACGTTCAAACGCTTGGCGAGCGCGAAGCGCACCGGCCGATCCTGCATCACCCCCGTGCGAAGCAAAATGCCGTCAACCCGGCGCAGCCGCGACCACGCTATGAATGCGAGCACGGCCAAGGCGATCGCCAAGGCAATCACCAGCAATATGATGACAAAGCCCATTTCTTTGAAGTGGTTGGCTTAAAGCCGGGATCACGCATCGAAGCGCGCGGCGCGTGTCCCGGGGAACTGCCCATTAGTTGGAGTTAGATGTCCATTAGGCATCAGTTCCCCCCGGGCCCGCAAGAGTTAGCCGCAGCGCCAGGCAATGCCCGTTACAATCGCCGCCCACTGCATTTGAAGCGACACCTGCACATGAGCTCACAACATCCTTCCAGGCACCAGACCACGGGCGTAAAGGTTGGCGGCGTCACCTTGGGCGGCGGTGGCCCCATCGTTGTTCAATCCATGACCAACACGGACACCGCCGATGTGAAATCGACCGTTCAACAGGTCGCCGAGTTGCACCGCGCCGGTTCCGAACTGGTTCGCCTCACGGTGAATACCGCCGAGGCCGCCGCGGCCGTTCCGCGCATACGCGACCGGCTTGCGGCCATGGGTGCGGACGTGCCGCTTATCGGTGATTTTCACTTCAACGGCCACAAGCTGCTCAGCAATGAACCCGCCTGCGCCGAGGCTTTGGCGAAGTTCCGCATCAACCCCGGCAATGTCGGCCGCGGCAAGAAACGCGACGAGCAGTTCGCCACCCTCATCGAAATGGCCTGTCGCTATGACAAACCTGTCCGCATCGGGGTCAACTGGGGCTCTCTCGACCAGGCCCTGCTCGCGCGCATGATGGACGACAACGCCCGGTCCGCTCAGCCCAAGGATCTGCCCGAGGTTATCCGCGAGGCCATGGTCCGTTCCGCCCTGGAGAATGCCCAGGCCGCCGAGGATCTGGGTCTCGGCCGCAATCACATCGTTCTGTCCTGCAAGATGAGCGGCGTCCAGGACCTGATCGCCGTCTATAGCGCTCTGGCCCAACGCACCGACCACGCGCTGCATCTGGGGCTCACGGAGGCCGGCATGGGATCAAAGGGCATCGTGGCCTCCTCCATCGCCATGGGCGTGCTACTCCAACAGGGAATCGGCGACACGATCCGCGTATCGCTCACCCCTGAACCCGGCGCATCGCGAAGCAAGGAGGTCATCGTCGCCCAGGAAATCCTTCAAACCATGGGGCTGCGCGCCTTCACGCCTCTGGTGGCCGCCTGCCCCGGATGTGGCCGCACAACCAGTACCACGTTCCAGGAACTGGCGCGGGACATCCAGACCTATATTCGCGAGCAGATGCCGGTCTGGCGACTCAAGCACCCCGGTGTCGAGAACATGCAGGTGGCCGTCATGGGGTGCGTGGTCAACGGGCCTGGCGAGTCAAAACACGCCAATATCGGCATATCGCTTCCGGGTACCGGGGAGACGCCGGTTGCCCCGGTGTATGTGGATGGCGAGCGCGTGAAAACGCTGAAAGGTGACACCATCGCCCAGGAATTCCAGGCCATGGTCGACGAGTACATCGAGGCCAACTACCGGGCGTAATCAGCCGAGCCCTGAGCCCTGAGCCCTGAGCCCTGAGCCCTGAGCCTGCAGCCTGGGTCCCTGCCCCAACGCGACGTATTACCCGCGCGCTGCGTTTCAAGCGGGGTCCCCGCGTAGACACCCGGCCAGCAGACGACAAGCGTCAGTCATGGTGAAGATACCGGCCAGTGCTCCGCCGTGGGTAACCACTGTGGAGCCGATCTGGTTCTCCGACGTAATCGAGGGAAGCCGGTGATGGCGTCATCACGTCGCCGATCCGGGGAATCATATTCATCAGGGTTCACCGTGGGTTCCATGCCCCGCGGACACGACCGGATTGGGAGCCGCGCCAACGTCAGGGCTGTGATAGCCCAACCCCACCGATTGCATCAATTCTTGCCATCGCAACGCCGCATAGACTGCCCATAAACGCCCCGGTCTGAACCCGGGAATAATCCGCAACAGGCACGCCAAACCATGGGCATCGAAATCTCCAACACCGAACAACTCAGCGTAAAGCGCACCACCTGTTACGAGTGCGACGCGAATTGTCTGTTCGATGTCACCATCGACGCCAAGGGCGTCGCGGTCGCCGTGGACGGGCCGGAATGTCCACGCGGCCAGGCCCAGTTGGATCGTCAATACCATCCGGACCGCATCACCCACCCCCTCAAACGGGTCGGCCCCAAGGGATCGGGGGATTTCGAACGCATCTCCTGGGACGAGGCGCTGGACACCATCGCCGCACGCCTGCGCGAGGGCAAGCGCAGGCATGGCGCCCCGGCCGTGGGATTCTTCGCGGGATATACCAAGGAGGCCCGCCCCCAGCTGCAACGACTCGCCCATGCCTTTGGCAGCCCCAACTACCTGACCGAGGCCGGATGCTGCTTCTCGGCCACCATGGTCGCGGAGAAGGTCACCTTCGGATACAAGATCAAGACCACCTCCACGGTGGAGTCGCCGCTCACCAAGTGCCTGATGGTGTGGTCGACAAACCCGCCGGGCTCCATCATGCCCTTCGAAGATCACCATATCGCCAAGCCCAAGCGGGGCCGGAAGCTGATCGTGGTGGACCCACGACGCACCGAAGTCGCGGATATCGCCGATATCCACCTTCAACCCCGACCGGGTACGGACGGCGCCCTGGCACTGGCCTTCCACCACCTCATCTTCGCCAACGGTTGGCAGGATCAGGCCTTTCTCGATGAATGGTGCAATGGAGTGGAGGCCTTCCGGGAATACGTGCGCGACTTCTCTCCCGAGCGTGTCGAGGCCATCTGCGGGGTGCCCGCCGACGACATCCGCGCCGCCTGCGAACTCTGGGCGACCACGCCCCCGGCACAGATTGCGCTCTCCCCCACCGCCACGGTCCAGCACTCCAACGGTTTCCAGAATCACCGCGCCCTGATCCTGCTCTCCGCCGTCACGGGCAACCTGGATCGGGAGGGCGGCAACCGTTTCTTCAACGACAAGATAAAGCCCAAACCCATCGAGATGTTCGATGTGTGCTTGAACGAGCTGCCGCCGCGTATCGGCGACGAGGTCTACCCGGTCTGGACGAAATACTGGCCAGCCGGGCAGTCGATGCTGATGCCGGACTGCATGTTGAATGGCGATCCCCAGCCCCTGCGCGTACTGCTCGCCATGGGCATCAACACCGCCATGTGGCCGAACTCCCGACGCATGGAACGCGCGCTGGCGAGCCTCGATTTTTTCGCGTGCTCCGACTTCTTCCACAACCCCGCGACCCTGCAGGCCGACATCGTATTGCCCGCGGCCACCAACCTGGAGCGCCCCGCGCTGATCGCTTATCCCGGCTGTGCCTACAAGGGCGAGGTCAAGTACCGGCACCGCGCCATCGAGCCGCGCGGCGAAGCCCGCCCCGACGCCCAGATATTCCTCGATATCGGCGTTCGCCTGGGCATGGCCGAAACCTTCTGGAACGGTGATCTGGAGGCCTCCTGGGCGGAGATTGCCGAGGGACTCGATCCCGAGGTTCGCGAGGAGGCCTACAACAACCCCGACGGCGTGGAGGTCCATGCCCAGGCCATCGACGAACTGGTCGATGCAGGATTCCTCTCCGGCGATCGGCTCTATCGCCTGAAAGGTTTTCCCACCGCCAGCGGCAAGGTCGAGTTTGACTCGGGGGAACTCCGCGAAGCCGGGCACGATGGTCTCCCGATCTATGTAGAACCGGCGGAAAGCCCACTCTCCAAACCAGAGCTACTGGCCGAATTCCCCCTTGTTCTCACCAGCGGAGGACGCATGAAGTTCTTCACGCATTCCCAGCAACACAATGTCGCGGGCATGCTCGAACGCGACCCTTATCCCCGCTGTCAGATTCACCCCGATGATGCCGCACCCCGTGGCATCGTCACCGGTCAGCCCGTCGCCGTCCGCTCCCCGAGAGGCGAGGTCACCTTTCACGCGGAGGTGAGCGAGCGGGTGAAGCCCGGCGTCGTGCACTGTTTTCACGGCTGGAACGAGGCCAATATCAACGAACTGACCGATCACACCACCCTCGATCCGATCAGCGGCTTCCCCGCCTTCAAATCATTGCTCTGCCAGGTTGAAGCCAGGCCATAAAACAGCCGAGGGTCAGACGACGGCCCTACGTTCGACCCGCCGCATGAGCAACAGCCCGATCCAGCCCAGGGCCATCAGGCCAACCGCCATGAGCAGTCCGCCCGCGAACGTACCACTGGCCTCCGCCATCTCCCCCGCCAGCACGGGCCCCACGATCTGGGCAACGCTGTAGCCCAGGGTGAGCTTGGCCATGATGGAAGCGGGATGGGCGGGAAACAGGCGCCCGACCATGGTCAACACCAGGCTGACTATGCCTATGAAGGTTCCACCGGCCAGTACCGATGCGGCGATCGCGGCCGACAGTCCACCCCAGAAAACCGGGATCATCAGGCTCACGATCTGAGCCGCGAAACACCACTGCAGGGCGCTCAGATACCCGACGCGTCGCGCAATACGGTCCCAGAGCAGCGTCGCGGGCGCGGCGGCCAGCCCGGCAAGCAGCCACATGAGCCCCCCTTTGCCCTCCATGCCCGGAGCCTCCTCGGTAATCAGGACCAGGAAGGTGGCCTGCACCACGTATCCGAACCCGGCCAGGGCATAGGCGCCCTGGAGCAACCAGAGCCAGGACTTGCACGGTTCACGCCCGGAATCCCGGTGTGCCTCCGTCAGCGGCTTCCCCGAACTCGGGCGCGGCATCCAGAACCAGGCCGGTAAGGCCAACAGGGCCCCCGCCAGGGTAAGCAGCCACCACTGACC
>JBMYTY010000034.1:0-9945 GCA_049604855.1 Gammaproteobacteria bacterium
TGATTTGCGCGCGGCGTGAGGAACGATTGCTTCCCGCGTCCGTCGTGCGCGAGGAAGTGGACGAGCGCGCGGCCGCCATAGAGGCGGCGGAAGGGCGCAACGTGGGCCGCAAGGAGCGCAACCAGATCCGTGACGAAGTGGAAATGACGCTGTTGCCGCGCGCTTTTACCCGTTCCCAGCACGTTTTCGCATACATCGATCCGGCCGCCCGCTGGCTGATCGTGGATGCAGCGAGCCGCAAGCGCGCCGAGGAGATCACCGTGCTGTTGCGCGAATCCCTGGGTAGCTTCGCGGTGGTTCCGCCGGTGACCGAACAGCCGCCCTTGGCCGTGATGACCACCTGGCTGCTCGAAGGCGGCACCCGTGAATTTGATCTGGGGGACGAGTGCGAGTTGCGCGATGAGTCCGATGAAGGGGGGGTAATCCGCTGCCGCAAGCTGGCCATCGATGACGACGAGATCCTGGCTCACGTGCGCGCGGGCAAGCGGGTTTCCCGTTTGGCGATTCACTACGGGGAGCGCCTGTCCTGTGTCCTGGGGGATGACCTCTCGATCAAGCGTTTGAAGTTCCTGGACATGGTTCAGGATGCGGCCGCCGAGGTGGAGGCCGAGGGGCATGCCGCGCGCATGGACGCGGACTTCGTGCTCATGGCGGCGGAGTTGGCGCCCTTTCTTGACGCGGTGGTGGCCGGGTTTGGTGGGCTTCAGGTCGAAACCTCATAGATTTTGGAGTTTTTCGATTAAAAACAATGGGTTGTGCTTTTGTTGCGGGATTAAGAAGAAATGGATGGGGCTTGTGCTAGGGTTGTTGAGCGGAGTCCTGCCCGGCCCGCACGGCGGTTTCGGGTACTCATGACGGAGGGGTCGCGCCCTCTTTCGGGCTTCGTTTTTTTACTCTCACCAGCGCCGTTAGGAGGTCATGCCTCATGCACGAAGCGAACCCTGAGATTGTGGAATCCCTGCTTACGCGGGACGACGAGTTCAAGCAGCTCTACCAACGTCACCAGGCCTTGGACAAAGAGGTCGATAAAGCCGGAGAGGGGCGGATCGCCATGGGCGATCTCAATCTCGAGGATCTGAAGAAGGAGCGACTCTGGGTGAAAGACCAGATCTACGCGAAGATCCAGCAACACGAGAGCGCGGCGCCCGGCTGAGCAGGTCGGGTTCCCGGTTTTCGGGTCAAACTGGACTGAATCGCGCAAGCAGCGAAAATCCGGTCGTCCCAGAAACTGAAATCACAGAGAACGCGCCGGGGCCTGGCAGGGTCCCGGCGCTTTTCGTTGGGATGGCGGAATGATTGAATCAGATTCATGACACAAGTAAGCGACACGCGCTGGAGGGTGCTGCGTCTGTTGGTCGATGGCCGCTTCCATTCCGGGGCGGACATGGCACGTCGACTCGGCATCAGCCGTGCCGCGATCTGGAAGCAGAAACAGGCCCTGGAGAAGCTTGGCCTGAATGTGCAGGCGGTTCGTGGTCGCGGTTATCGACTGGTTCCGGCGGCGGAATTGCTCGATGTGCACTGTCTGCGCGATGCGGTCGCCGCACGCGGGAAGGCTTGGGGGGCGGCCCGGGTCAAAGTGGTGACTGACACCGACTCGACCAATGCGCTGCTCTGGCGAAGGGTTGATGAGTCGAAGGCGAGGGATGGCGACTTTGTCCTGGCCGAGATGCAGGCGGCGGGTCGCGGGCGTCGGGGTCGTACCTGGCAATCGCCACCGGCGCGCAATCTTTACCTGTCCCATTACCGTCGACTCGATTGCGACCCCATGCGCCTCAACGGTCTGAGCCTGGCCGTGGGGGCCGTATTGGCGGATGCGCTCGGAAAGCTGCTGGCGCGGCAGTGCCCGGTCCCTGGGGGAGTGTCCGGCGCCGTGGGGGTGAAATGGCCCAATGACCTGGTGGCGCGGGGTGGGAAACTCGGTGGACTGTTGATTGAGTTGCGCGGGCAGACCGGTGGGCCGGTGGATGTGGTGCTCGGGGTGGGGATCAACCTGAGTATGGATAGCGCCGCGGCCAAGGCCATCGATCAGCCATGGACGGATCTATCCAGTCTTTGTGGTGAGGGCGCGGTCGGGCGGAACGAGGCCGCGATTTGCGTCATGACGGCTTTGGCGGATGTGGTCGAGGGGTTCATGGCAGCAGGATTCGAGGGGTTCGTGGGGCTGTGGTCGCGTCTGGATATTCTGCGCGGACATCCGGTCACCGTGCATCAGCCGGGGGGCGATGTGGAAGGTGTTGCCTCAGGCGTAACGGACGGTGGGGCCCTGCGTGTGCGCGTGGGCGGCACCGAGCGAACCTTTCATTCCGGCGAAGTCAGCGTGAGGTTGCGCACATGAGTTGGCTCGTGGACATGGGCAATACGCGAATCCGCTGGGGGCTGGCCGGTGGGGAGGAGCAATGGCGGGTGGAATCGGCCGTGCACGCGGGCGGCGATGTCGGCTCGGTATTGGCGGGGCGTTGGTCACCCCGGGGTCGGGTGGATGTGGTTTCGGTGGCGGGAGAGCGTGCCGATGATGCGCTCAGAAGCTGGCTGGAAAGCCAGGGTGCTGGGCCCGTCATTTTCCATTGCACGCCTGCCCGTGGCCAGGGCGTGATCAACAGCTATATCGATCACGCGGCCATGGGTGTGGATCGCTGGGCCGCCATGGTGGGAGGGCGCGCGGTGACGGACGGGGCCTTTTGCGTGATCGACTGTGGCAGCGCCGTGACCGTTGATGGGGTGGATGCCGATGGGCGCCACCTGGGAGGTGGGATTCTTCCGGGGTATCGCCTGATGAGTCGCGCGCTGACCGGCGAAACCGCACGTATTCTCGCGGGTGACCGCGGCGGTTCGGCGCGCGGCCTGGGCACGGACACCGCGGCCTGCGTCAGTTCGGGAGTGGATGCGGCCGTATCCGGAGGGGTCCTGGAATTGATTCATAGGGCGGAGCGGCCAATGGAACGTCCCTTGGAGCGACTCCTCTGCGGCGGGGACGCAGAGCGCATTCGCGATGCTCTTGAGCCCTGCCGTGTGCTCCCGGACCTCGTCCTGCGTGGGCTGGCGCTCATGGCCCGCGACCGGGAGTGAGCGATTGATGCAGTGCGGGGAAGGTTCCCGTAGCGCTGGATGAGTGGCCCGGGTTGTGGGTTAGAATCGCGCCCCTTGCCGGAGTGGCTCAATTGGTAGAGCAGCGGATTTGTAATCCGAAGGTTGTAGGTTCAAGTCCTATCTCCGGCACCAACAAAAAAGCCCGCTGGGACGGTACCCGGCGGGCTTTTTCTTTCGGCAGGCTATGGTTCAGAGGTCGGTGCGGCCGCGCCCTATGCCGTAGTAGGTGAACCCCGCTTGGTTCATATGCTCCGGGTCGTACATGTTACGACCGTCGAAGATCACTGCTTCGCTGAGTGTGGACCGGATGCGCTCGAAATCCGGGCTGCGGAACTCGCGCCATTCGGTCATGACCACCAGGGCATCGGCACCTTGCAGAGCACCTTCGGCCGAGTCGCACAAGGTAAGGTCCGGACGTTCTCCATAGATGCGGGCGGCTTCCTCGGATGCGGCCGAGTCGTAAGCCCGCACCGAGGCGCCGTGATCCCAGAGCGCCTCCATGAGCACGCGGCTGGGCGCTTCACGCATGTCGTCGGTGTTGGGCTTGAAGGCCAGGCCCCAGAGGGCAATGGTCTTGCCTTTGATGTCATTGCCGAAGTGGTGCATCACCTTCTGGAACAGACGCTCCTTCTGGCGCGCGTTGACGGCTTCCACCGCTTCCAGGACCAGCGGTGCGTGGCCGTACTCGCGCGCGGTGTGGATGAGCGCTTTCACGTCCTTGGGGAAACAAGACCCGCCATAACCCGCACCCGGATAGATGAAGTGGTAGCCGATCCGGGGATCCGAACCGATGCCCTGGCGTACCTGTTCGATGTCCGCTCCCACGCGCTCCGCGAGGTTGGACAGGTCGTTCATGAAACTGATCTTGGTGGCCAGCATGCAATTGGCCGCGTACTTGGTTAGCTCAGCGGAACGAACGTCCATCACGAGCATGCGGTCGCGGTTACGCGTAAACGCCGCGTAGAGCTCGTGCAGGAGTTCCGCCGTGCGCGGGTTGTCCGTGCCCACGACAACGCGATCGGGTTTCATGAAATCGTCGATGGCGGCACCTTCCTTGAGGAATTCGGGGTTGGAGACCACATCGAACTCCACTTCGGCACCGCGCTCCGTCAGGACTTCGGACATGCGCTGGCGAACACGGTCGGCCGTGCCCACGGGAACGGTCGATTTGTCGATGACGACCTTGTATTCGTCCATGTGCTCAGCGATTTCCGACGCTACAGCGAGTACATATTGCAGGTCAGCCGATCCGTCTTCGTCGGGAGGGGTTCCAACGGCGATGAACTGAAATAGTCCGTGTTCGATCCCGCGCGCGGCGTCTGTGGTGAACTCGAGGCGGCCCGCTTTCATATTGCGCTCGACCAGGCCATCCAGACCGGGCTCATAGATAGGGATGTGTCCCTCGTTGAGCATGGCGATCTTGTGAGCGTCGATATCGACGCAGACGACGTGATTGCCCACTTCGGCGAAGCAGGCTCCGGTGACCAAGCCGACGTAGCCGGAGCCGAATACGGTGATGTTCATCGCTGAGTCCCAATGGGTTCGCGGGCGGGGGTGCGAGGCATCCCTCCATGCTCCTGGGGCGGGTGGTTTCGTGCCGGAAGGCCGGATGTCTTATGTCGCACTGGGAGCTATTCCGAATAGAGTCTGGAGCGGGGAGACGAGTAAAACGCCGGATAGTATGCGAGCGTTCCGGCCATATCCACACATCCCGTCCTGTCACGGAAGTTTCATCGGTTTCAAGGCCTGGATGCCCGTGCGTGCGGGGTTTCACGGGGGCGGACGTGGGTGGATTCCGCTCCTGGGTTTATGTGTATGATCAGCCCTCCGCGAAGCCCCCGCCCTGGTTTGGATACCACGGCAAGAGACGCCCAGGAGCCTGCTGGGAAGGCAGTCCAATGATCCGGCTTTTTCAGCAATACATCCCCAATTCCTTCCTATGGCTCAGCCTGACGGAACTGCTGGTGTCGCTGGCCTCGGTGTTTCTAGGGTCCGCACTCTGGACCCTGGTCGCCGGATACTCCCCCGACAGCGAAGCCACTCTGCCCAGGGCGCTATTGTTCTGTGTGGTCATGGCCATGGCCATGGTCAGTATGGGGCTCTATCAGCGCCACCTGCGCGAGGGTCTGACCGGTGTCACCCTGCGGATCATCGCCAGTTCCGTGCTCGCGGCCACCGCCTTGGGGCTTGTGTTCTACGCCTTCCCGGATGTGAGTCTGAGCCGTGGCCAGTTGCTATTCAGCCTGGTGAGCGCGGTGATCCTCATGGTGGTTATGAGGGTGGTTTTTTATCGGTTCATCATCGATAGCGGGACACTGAAGCGGCGCATCATGGTGCTGGGTGCGGGTGAGCGTGCCGCTCGTATCAATGAGTTCAAGCGAAAATCCGACCGCATGACCATCGATGTGGTGGGGTTCATACCGGTCGAGGGGGACAAGGTCAGCGTTCCCGAGGCGATGCGGATCATTCCCCGGGCGGCCCTGGCCGGGACCATGGATGAGTTTCAGATCGAGGAACTGGTGGTTGCCGCCGATGATCGGCGCAAGACGTTGCCGGTTGAGGACCTGCTGGAGTGCAAGATGAACGGGGTGGCGGTCATCGATCTGCTGACCTTCTTCGAGCGCGAACATGGCATCGTGAAGCTCGACATCCTCCAACCGAGTTGGCTGATCTTCTCCGAGGGCTTCCGGCAGGGGCCGGTCCGCTCCCTGGTGAAACGCACGTTCGACATCGCCGCGAGCCTGACCATTCTTGCCTTCGCCTGGCCGCTGATGGTGCTCGGAGCGCTCGCCGTCTGGCTGGAGTGCGGAGGGCGTGGTTCGATCCTGTTCCGCCAGGAGCGTGTGGGCCAGGCCGGGCGTTCTTTCGAGTTGCTCAAGTTCCGCAGCATGCGTGAAGACGCGGAGTCCGATGGCGTCGCGCGATGGGCGGCGCGCAACGACAGCCGCATCACCCGGGTGGGGGCCGTACTGCGCCGGAGCCGGATCGATGAGTTGCCCCAGATTTTCAACGTGCTGCGCGGCGATATGAGTTTTGTCGGGCCGCGTCCTGAACGGCCCACCTTTGTGGACCAGCTCAAGGAGAGTCTGCCGTTCTACAGTGAGCGGCACCGGGTGAAGCCGGGAATCACCGGTTGGGCGCAGATCTGCTACCCCTACGGAGCGTCGGAGAAAGACGCCATGCACAAGTTGCAGTTCGATCTCTACTACGTGAAGAACTACAACGTCTTCCTGGATATCTGGATCCTTATGCAGACGGCCGAGGTGGTGGTTTGGAGCAAGGGGGCGCGTTGAATCCAGACGCCCTGGCGAGGCGCTGAAGCATGCCCGTTGGAGCCCTGACCAATGGCGCCGCCGCATTCGCTTTCCTCGTGTTGGCGGCCATTCTCAGCGCCGGGTGGCGAGGCCGTATAGAAGGAGGGCTGCTGGTATTCGCAGCGGCCCTGAGTGCCCTCTGGGCTGGATTCGCGAGCTACGAAGCCATGTTGGGCGATGTGCTTGGTGGGTCCGGTGCGCGCATGCTGGAAACACTGCGCAACGCCGCATGGCTACTGTTTCTTTCTCGCGTGTTACGCCTCGCCACGCCGCGTGATGCCGCGGAGCGCAATCGATTCGAGCTGCTGCACCGCTTGAGTTGGTTGCTCCCACTCGCGTTGTTCGCTCTGCTCGTACTTGATCGCCTGACCGGACCCGCCTACGAGCGTGGAGGCCTGCTCAACGAGTTCATCGGCCCGGGGCATCTCCTGCTGGCGGTGTTGGGCCTCGTCATGGTGGAGCAGGTCTATCGCAATGCGCGCAGCGAACGCCGCTGGGGCGTGAAGTATCTGTGTCTCGGCCTGGTGGCGATTTGGGCATTCGATTTCTATCTGCATGCCGACGCGGTGTTGTTCCGCCACGTGGATGAACGCCTGGTGGCGGCAAGAGGCCTGATCAACGTGCTCGCGGTGCCCATGATCGTGGTCGCCGCCGCGCGCAATCCTCAATGGTCTCTGGACGTGTTCGTGTCACGTCAGATGGTCTTCTACAGCGCCACTATGGTGGGGGCCGGCGGTTACCTGGTCCTGACCGCGATCGCGGGTTACTACCTGCGTAGTTTCGGTGGCTCCTGGGCCGTGGTGGTCCAGGTCACCTTTGTGTTCGCCGCGTTGCTGGGGCTGTTGGCCATTGTCTCCTCGGGACAGCTGCGCTCGAAGGCCAAGGTCTTCTTCAGCAAGCACTTCTTCAACTACAAGTACGACTACCGCGAGGAATGGTTGCGCTTCATCCGTACCGTGACGGGGGAAGACTCTGACCTCGACCTGGGGCAGCGTGCGATCAAGGCCATGGGACAGATCGTGGAGAGCCCCGCGGGCGTGCTCTGGCTGCGCGGTGATGGGGGGCAGTACCGGGCCGCTTCGGCCTGGAATTCGGCGCGCCTGATGGAGGGGGCCGTGCTGGAGCGTGAGCATCCATTGCCGCGTTTCCTCGCTGATCGACAGTGGGTCGTCGACGTGCGGGAGTACCGGGAACATCCGGACATGTACGGCGAGCTGAAACTGCCCGATTGGTGTGATGCCCGGGCGATACGTTTCGTGGTGCCTCTGATGCTGGAGCGGGATCTGCTCGGTTTCATTGCCCTGAGTCCCCCGCGCGCGCAGTTGCAGTTCAACTTTGAGGATGCGGATCTGCTCAAGACCGTGGGGCGACAACTTGCCGGTGCCCTGGCCCAGGAGCAGGCGGACCGGGCCCTGACCGAGGCGCGACAGTTCGAGGCCCTGACCCGTCTTTCGACCTACGTGGTCCACGACCTTAAGAATACCGTGGCCCAACTCGCCCTCATGGTCGGAAACGCTGAGCGCCACAAGGATAACCCTGCCTTCGTCGAAGACATGGTGAAGACCGTCGATAACGCCGTGGGGCGGATGAAGCGCATGCTCGAACAGTTGCGCAGCGGCCATACCCACCGCGCTCAAAGCCGGGTGGATGTTCACCGCGTCGCGCAAGAGGTGATCGCGGCGCGTTCGGTGAATCCACCAGCGCCTGTTCTGGATTCCCCGGGTGAGGGTCTGATTGTCATGGCGAACCGCGAGCGATTTGCCGCGGTGTTGGCCAATTTGATCCAGAACGCGCAGGAGGCGACGCGGGACGATGGGGAGGTCCGCTTACGTGTACGCCCTTCCGATGATCGGGTTATAGTCGAAGTCATCGACAACGGTCAGGGTATGGACGCCCGCTTCGTGCGCGAGCGCCTGTTCCGGCCCTTTGATACGACCAAGGGCAACTCCGGCATGGGTATCGGTGTTTACGAGGCCAGGGAGCTTGCAAGAGGAATGGGAGGGGATCTCGTCGTGGATACACAACCGGGCGTGGGGACGACCATGTCTCTGCGTCTTCCCAGGGCGGATTGAGCCGTCCGGGTATGCATGCGGCACGCTAACCAGATAACAGGGGGCAGTTTTGCCAGCGGAGCAGAAGACACTGCTGATCGTTGAGGATGACCCTGGCTTACAGAGCCAGCTCAAGTGGTCCTTCACCGGTTTCGACGAAGTGGTCACAGCCGACGACCGCGCCACCGCCATCGCCCTTCTACGCCGACATGAACCGGCTGTGATGACCCTGGATCTCGGCCTGCCGCCGGACCCGGACAATACCACCGAGGGCTTTGCCACCCTGGAGGAGGTGTTGGCCCTGTCCCCGGATACCAAGGTCATCGTGGTGACCGGCAACGACGACCGCGCCAACGCCCTGCGTGCGGTTTCCCTTGGCGCCTACGATTTCGTCGAGAAACCGGTGGAGCCCGAGGTGCTCAACCTGATTGCCGATCGTGCCTATCGTCTGCATGAGTTGGAGCGGGAGAACAGACTCCTGGCGCAGCGTGGTGGGGAATCGCCCCTGGACGGGATCATCGCCACCTCCCCCGCGATGTTGAAGGTCTGCCGCACGGTGGAGAAAGTCGGGCCGACCGATGCCACGGTTTTGCTTCTGGGTGAGAGTGGTACGGGCAAAGAGTTGCTCGCCCGGGCCGTGCACGGGTCCAGCGCACGCAGTGACGGCCCGTTCGTGGCGATCAACTGCGCGGCGATTCCCGAGAGCCTTCTCGAGAGTGAGCTGTTCGGCTACGAGAAGGGGGCCTTCACCGGCGCGGCAAAACAAACCAAGGGCAAGATCGAATACGCCGATGGCGGGACCTTGTTCCTGGATGAGGTGGGAGACCTGCCTCAACCCCTTCAGTCAAAGCTGCTGCGCTTTCTCCAGGAGCGCGTGCTCGAACGGGTTGGAGGGCGTACCGAGATCCCCATGGACGTGCGCGTGGTCTGCGCTACCCACCAGGACCTGGACGGGCTCATCTCCAGCGGCGGATTCCGTGAGGATCTCTACTACCGGATCAGCGAGATCACCGTGCGAATTCCCGCCCTGCGTGAACGCGAGGGAGATGTGTTGGTCATTGCTTGCAGCCTGTTGGAGCGTTTCGCCCGTCAGTCCAGCAACGGCGCGGGGCTGGCCTTCAGTCCGGGGGCGATCAAGGCCATGGGTCATTACCGCTGGCCCGGGAATGTCCGCGAGCTGGAGAACCGCGTGAAGCGCGCCAGCATCATGGCCGAGGGCAGTCAGATCCAGGCCGACGATCTGGAACTCGAGGTCCCGGATTCGGATGATTCCCTGCCGTTTAATCTACGCGTCGTGCGCGATGCCGCCGAGCGCAAGGCCCTGGAGCGGGCGCTGAACCATGTGCGAGGGAATGTGTCCCAAGCGGCGGAATTGCTCGGGATCACCCGGCCGACGCTGTACGCACTCATGAACAAATACCAGTTACGAGAGTGATGAAGCCCGACCTGAAGGCCCGCTCTAATTTTTTACACAGGAATGCCGCAATGCA
>JBMYTY010000035.1:0-9563 GCA_049604855.1 Gammaproteobacteria bacterium
TTGGTGGTGTTGCCGACCGCGTCCAGGGGGTCGGTGATGTTGCGGATGGATTCGTCCAGTTCGGCCATCTCCGCGATACCACCGGCGTTGTCGGTGATGGGACCGTAGGCATCCAGGGCGACGATGATGCCGGTCATGGACAGCATGGACGTGGCCGCGATGGCGATGCCGTAGAGTCCGGCGAGGTTGTAAGAGATCAGGATGGCGGCACAGATGGCCAGGACGGGCAGGGCCGTCGATTTCATGGATACGCCCAGTCCGGCGATGACATTCGTGCCGTCACCGGTGGTGGATGCCTTGGCGATGTGTCGAACGGGGCTGTATTCCGTGGCGGTGTAGTACTCGGTGATCACCACCAGGGCAGCGGTCAGGATCAGGCCGATCAGGGCCGAGCCATACAGGCCGCCCACCGTGTAGAGGCCGTTGTCCGCCATCATCTTGTCGGTGACGAAGTAGAAGGCGATGGCCGCGAGCACGCCCGAAACGATCAGCCCTTTGTAGAGGGCGTTCATGATCTTGCCGCGCGTGTGAACCTTGACGAAGAAGGTGCCGATGATGGAAGCCAGGATCGAGACGCCCCCGAGGACCAGCGGAAACACGATTCCCGCGTAGCTCGCCGAACCCGCGAAGGTCAGTCCGCCGAGCAGCATGGTGGCGATAATGGTGACCGCATAGGTCTCGAACAGGTCGGCGGCCATGCCAGCGCAATCGCCGACGTTGTCGCCCACGTTATCGGCAATCACAGCGGGGTTGCGTGGGTCGTCCTCGGGGATGCCCGCTTCCACCTTGCCGACGATGTCCGCGCCGACGTCCGCGCCCTTGGTGAATATGCCTCCACCCAGCCGGGCGAAGATGGAGATCAGCGAGCCGCCGAAGCCGAGTCCCACCAGGGCATGCATGGCGTCACCTTGTGCGACGCCGAATGTGGACAACAGGCCGTAGTAACCGGCGACGCCGATCAGGCCCAGGCCCACAACCAGAAGACCGGTGATTGCTCCGCCACGGAAGGCCACGTTGAAGGCCTCCGCCATGCCCTCGTGGGCCGCTTGGGCGGTGCGTACGTTGGCGCGCACCGAAATGTTCATGCCCACGTAACCGGCGGCGCCCGAGAACACCGCGCCGATCAGAAATCCGATGGCCGTGGCCCAGTCGAGAAACACCCCGATGAGAATGAAAAGGACTACGCCGACGATACCGATGCTGGTGTATTGACGGTTCAGGTAGGCGGCCGCGCCTTCTTGAACGGCATTGGAAATTTCAGTCATGCGCGAATTGCCGGTGGGCTTGGACAGAATCCAGCGCATGGAGGCGATGCCATAGGCGATGGCGAGTGCGCCACAGATGAGGGCGAAGACGAGATCGGCGGTCATGGGGACTCCCGGGAGGCGGGCAGGGTGAGAGTGCGGATTAGAGAGGGGGGCGTGAGCCGATGCCAATCAGTATTGGCGGGGCTTAATATAAAACCACTTAATACATGGTATTGAAAATCAACCCAGTGCGCTGCTTGGTTGGATGGGGACGCGAGTCGCCGGATGGGGGATCACGCGGGCAGTACCAGGCTCAGGACCACGGGTATCACCGCCACGCTGGCCAGGTTGCCGAGCAGGACCACGGAAGCCACCTTGCGTGGCTCCTGGTTGTATTTCTCCGCGAGCATGAAATTGAGCACGGCCGGGGGGAGGGCGCCAAAAACGATGAGTTGGGCCAGCTGGATACCCTGCAGCCCGAGCACCGTGCCAGCGACCCAGGCGATGACGAGTCCGCTGGCGGGGCAGACGATGGCGCCCGCGAGTCCGATCTTCCAGTCACGCAGATCCACGCCCGTCATGCGTACGCCGAGGCTGAACAGCATCAGGGGAATGGCGATCTGCCCGAGCAGGTCGATACTCTCGTGCAATGGGCCGGGGATGGGGATCTTGAAGTAGCCGACGATCAGCCCCGCGATAGTCGCCACGAGCATGGGCATACGCAGCAGAACCAGGGGATTGGCGCGGCCGGTGAGCATGAAATTGCCGACCGTGAAGTGCAGGGTGTTCTCTACCATGAACAAAATGACCGCGGCCGCCAGGGCCTGGTCGCCGAAGGCGAACACGGTCAGGGGCAGGCCCATGTTCCCGGAGTTGTTGAACATCATGGGGGGAATGAAGGTGCGGTGCTGGAAGCCCAGCAACTTCGATACCGGCCAGGCGATCAGGCCTGAACCGAGGACCACCGCCGTCGCCGCGATGGCCAGGGTCTCGTAGCGGCCCGGGTCGAAATCCTTGCCGGAGAGCACGGCGAAGATCAGCGCCGGGGTGAAGATGTCCAGGTTCAGCTTGTTCGCCGCCGCCATGTCCGGTGCGTGCTTGCGCGCGTACAGGAAGCCGATCAACACCAGGGCGAAGATCGGAAAGACGATGCTGATGATGGTGGCGGTCATTGCTTGGAAACGAGCGGATCGAAGCGGCGATGATGCACTGCATCAATGACCGCTGCCAGAGCCGGGTCCGCCGAGCCGCGGTCCGACGTTGGCGGTGCAACAATGAGGGAGTTTTTACGCCCCGTCGTCCTGGGTCATCCACTCGCTCCGCCATTGCTCTCCGGTCTCCCCGCCCAGGGCCACGATCAGGGCGGCTACGACCCGACGGTCGTACTTCTCGTCGGATTCCTGCATGAGGATGCCGGACGCCTTGTCCGGATCCATGGCGCGCCGGAACGAACGCGGGTTGGTCATGGCCACGAAGGCATTGGCGATGGCAAGAATACGTGCTGGCAAAATGATCTGATCGCCCGCCAAACCGTGCGGGTAGCCTTTGCCGTTGAGCAGTTCCGTACTCTGCGCGATGGCCTCGACCACGGGACCGTCGAAATCGACACCGGCAAGCATCTTCGCGGCATTCGGGATTGCGTTGCGAATAAGGGCGAATTCCTCGTCGGTCAATTTCCCTTCCTTGCTGAGCACTTCGCCCGGGATTGTGATCTTGCCGATGTTCATCAGGTTGGCGGCGATGCGCAGGGCATCCTGGTCGGCTTCCGCGAGGCGCAGTTCCTCGCCGATGGCGCTGGCGACGGCCACGACTTTACGGGAGCGGTTCGAGGAGTGTGGGTCATGGGAGTCGAGCACCCCGGCCAGGGTCTGTACCAACTGCCACATGGTCCGGTGGCTGCGTTCCTCCGCCGCGAGCAGGTCGGTGACATCACGCAGCACCATGAGTGTTCGGCCGTCGGGAATGGGTGACGCGCTGACCGCGAACGTGCGTTCCTCTTCGGTGCAGATCGAGGTGGTGATGGTCTCCTCCCGATGCGCGTCTTCGGCACGTCGGGCCAGGCCCTCGAGTTGTTCGGCGACGTGTCTGCCGAAGACCGTTGCCATGGGCTTGCCGACCAGGTTCGTGGGCTCGGACTCACACTGGCGCCCCGTGGCGGCGTTGGCGAAAACGATCCCTTCTTCCGGATGGAGGATGAGAATGAAATCGCTGGTGTTCTCGGTGACGCTCTTGAGCAGGGCGCGCTGGGATTCGATTTCGTGGTTGGTCGCCTTGAGGGCGTCCGCCGTCATGCGGTGGCGGACGCTGGAGCCGTGACGCCAGGCCGCGACCAGGGAGGCGGATAACACCAACACCACGAGGGCCAGGGCCCCGTACAGGAACAGGCGCCGCTGTTCGGCATCCGCCAGCGCTTCGTCGTAGGTGATGGTGTGGACCAGGACCCACTGCGTGCGATCCACCGCACGCGAGGACAGCAGGACCTTGCGTCCCCGGTAGTCCACGCCCGTGGTGAATTGTCCGTTGTTGGCGATAGCGAACGCCGCCGCCAGTCCGGGGGTGTTCATGGAAAGTTGGCGGGACAGCGCCGGTGTGTCATCGCCCAGGGGGCTGATGTACTCGATATTCGCGCCGCGCGCCCGGACCAGGTAGATCTCATGGGTTTTGGTGGTCAGCCCGCGTTGGCGCAGCAGCGGGTAGAGTTCATTGGCTACCGGCTTGACCCCGATCACCACGCCGACGATCTCATCGGGGTCCTGGATCGCCGTGACCGGGACAACAAAGCCCATGGAGGGAACGCCCGCCACGTTTTTGTGAATGTCGATCAGCACCGGTCCCCGGGTCTGGGTCGCCTCGCTGATCGCGGACTGGGCCTCAATGCCCAGGGTGGGCATGTCCGGCGTGGCGACCTGGACCTTGCCATTGGCGTCGACAAGGGCCATGCCCGCCAGCGGCGTGGTATCCACATTGGCGTTGATCCCGCCGGTTCCGGTGTCCACCGCGAACCCGCCCCGGTGGGCCGCGAGCACCAGCATGTCCTTGAGGTAGACCAACTCCGCGGAGTCTTCGCCCTGTTCGAGTTCACCACCGGCGCTGATCAGGGCCAGATAGAGCTGCAGCGATCCGTTGGATGCCAGGTCGCTCACCGTGGCCACCTGCTGCACGAGCCATCGATCGACGGCCTCATTGCGACTGTCCAGAACGAGCCTAAGCCGATCCTGCCAGGTCAACAGACTTTGCTGGAAGTTACGCTCCGCCACGACGGTTACCGCAACAAACCCACCGATGATGAAGGCGAGTAGCCCACCCCAGGCATACATCATCGAGCGCTTGGAGGCGTTCTTGGCGTTATCAGTCATGGCATATTCTCCCGGGTCCCGGTGGTTGGTTCAGCGCGGGCGGTGGCGCCACCAGTTCTCTTCATTGATGGTGTAGACGGGCAGGTAGTGGACGATCCGGTCCTGGGTCACAACACGTTTGATGCGGTTGTCGAGGACCAGGACTTCGCCATTGAGATAGACGATGAGGATGGCATGGCCGATCTTGAGGTTGGTGTCCTTCACGGCCGCTATGCGAAGACTGCTCGTCGGGAATCCCAGCTTCTTCAGGACATAGTATTTCGAGATGGCGTAGTCCTCGCAGTCTCCCTTGTCCTTTTCCTGAGACTCGTGGCGCGCGGCCCAGTAATCGCGGGCGCCATAGGTTGCGCTGTCCTTTTCGTACTGCATGCGGTTGATCCATTGGTGCACCTCGTCCACCTGCTTACGCGGGCTCATGGTCCTCAGTTTGGGCAGGCGCTCGTCCATCTCTTTCTGAAAACAGCTGAGAAAGATGTTCGGCTTACAGGCAGGCACCTTGGAATCATCCATGGTGGCTCGTTCGCG
Source organism: Gammaproteobacteria bacterium (assembly GCA_049604855.1). Classification (GTDB taxonomy): domain Bacteria; phylum Pseudomonadota; class Gammaproteobacteria; order JACKNK01; family JACKNK01; genus JBMYTL01. Next base: position 5,129 of record JBMYTY010000035.1, read on the forward strand.
CATGCTTTCCCACTTGGGGAACAGCTTGCTGTTGCGCTCATAGCGCTGTTCCGTGGTGCCAAACAGGGGGGGGCTGGATTGCGCGGGGCCGGGCAAAACAGCCAACAGCGCCACCGTGCCTGATAGCACGGCCACAACGACCGAGAGGATTCGATGTCCCCTCTTCCGACCGCTGGTCTGGCGACGTGGGCTGAGCATGCTTCTTGTTTCTATAGGAGGCGGATTGCCGGGAAAACACTGGAACGCCTTTCGCCAAGCATGAAGCAGCCCTTATCGAGCTGAACATGCGGGATTGCATTCCCCTCCCGGTGCTTGGTCGTGTTTGAGCGCAACGGCGCCGTAGCGGTATTCTCTGCGCCCTTTTCCCGCCCCCAACGCCGCTTCCGGAACCCCTACATGCAGGAAAATTACGACCACGCCGAGGTCGAGAGTCAGGCCCAGGCCCATTGGGTGCAGTTTCGCTCCTTCAAGGCGGTAGAGGACACCGCGCGCGAGAAGTTCTACTGCCTTTCGATGTTTCCCTACCCCAGCGGCAAGCTGCATATGGGCCATGTGCGCAACTACACGATTGGCGATGTGGTCGCGCGTTTCCAGCGCATGCAGGGCAAGAACGTGCTCCAGCCCATGGGTTGGGACGCCTTCGGGCTCCCCGCCGAGAATGCGGCCATGAAGAACAAGGTCCCGCCGGCGGCCTGGACCTACGACAACATCGATTACATGAAGGGCCAGCTCAATGCCCTGGGGCTGGCCTACGACTGGGACCGTGAATTGGCGACCTGTCGGCCCGATTACTACCGTTGGGAGCAATGGCTGTTTACCCGGCTGTTCGAGAAGGGGCTGGTCTACAAGAAAATGGCGGTGGTGAACTGGGACCCGGTCGATCAGACCGTGCTTGCCAATGAGCAGGTCATCGACGGGCGGGGCTGGCGATCGGGGGCGCTTGTCGAGCGCCGCGAGATTCCCCAGTGGTTCCTCAGGATCACGGCATATGCCGACGAGCTACTGGGCAGCCTGGAGTCCATGCCCGGCTGGCCTGATGCCGTGCGCACCATGCAGTCCAACTGGATTGGTCGCTCCGAGGGCCTGCAACTGGAGTTCGGTCTGGAAGGGGGACAGGAGGGCCTGAAGGTCTTCACCACCCGCCCCGACACCCTCATGGGCGTGACCTACGTGGCCGTGGCCGCCGAGCACCCCCTGGCCCTGGCCGCCGCCGAATCCAACCCGGATCTCGCCGCCTTCATCGAGGAGTGCAGGGCGGGGGGCACCTCCGAGGCCGAGATGGAGACCATGGAGAAGAGGGGCATGCCCATCGGACGCATGGCCCTGCATCCCATCAGCGGTGAGGCCGTGCCTATCTACGCCGCCAACTTCGTGCTCATGGGCTACGGCACCGGCGCTGTCATGGCCGTGCCCGGCCACGATCAGCGCGATTGGGAGTTCGCCAGCAAGTACGGCATCGAGATCAAGCCCGTGATCCGCCCCGCCGACGCGGAGGGCGTGGACATTTCCGAGGCGGCCCACACCGAGAAGGGCGTGCTGTTCAACTCCGGCGAGTTCGACGGCCTGGACTTTGACGCTGCCTTCGACGCCATTGCCAGCAAACTTGAGGCCGAGGCTAAGGGCGAACGCCAGGTGAACTTCCGTCTGCGCGACTGGGGCGTGTCGCGACAACGGTATTGGGGCGCGCCCATCCCCATGATCCAGTGTCCCAGCTGTGGCGACGTGCCCGTGCCCGAGAATCAGCTCCCCGTGGTGCTGCCCGAGGACGTGGACTTCACCGGTGAGGGCTCGCCCATCAAGAAAGACCCGCAATGGCGCAAGACCACTTGCCCCGGCTGTGGCGGCGCGGCCGAGCGCGAGACCGACACCTTTGACACCTTCATGGAGTCCTCCTGGTACTTCGCGCGCTACTGTTGCCCGGACAACGACCAGGCCATGTTGGACGAGCGCGCCAACTACTGGCTGCCCGTCGACCAGTACATCGGCGGTATCGAGCACGCCATCCTGCACCTGCTCTACGCGCGCTTCTTCCACAAGCTCATGCGCGACGAGGGTTTGGTGACGAGCGATGAGCCGTTCACCAATCTGCTCACCCAGGGCATGGTCGTGGCCGAGACTTATTACCGCGACGAGGCTGACGGTTCCAAGACCTGGTTCAACCCCGCCGAGGTGGCCGTCGAGCGCGACGACAAGGGGCGCGTTACCGAAGCGAGCGTGGATGGCGCGGCGGTTACGGTCGGAGGCATCGAGAAGATGTCCAAGTCCAAGAACAACGGCGTCGACCCCCAGGCCATGATCGATGCCCATGGCGCGGATGCCGTGCGTCTGTTCACCATGTTCGCCGCGCCGCCGGATCAGTCCCTGGAGTGGTCCGATGCGGGTCTGGACGGGGCAAACCGGTTTCTCAAGCGCCTGTGGCGTGCCGTGCGTGAGCATGTGGAGGCAGGTGCGGCCCCCGCCCTGGATGTGGCCGCCCTGAACGCCGACCAGAAGGCCCTGCGCGGTAAGGCCCACGAGACACTGTCCAAGGTCAGCGACGACATGGGGCGACGCATGACCTACAACACGGCGATCGCCGCGGTCATGGAGCTTATGAACGCCTTATCCAAATTCGACGATACCTCGGAGCAGGGGCGTGCCGTGCGTCAGGAGACCCTGAAACTGGCCGTGCTCATGCTGGGCCCCATCGCTCCCCACATCACCCATGGTTTGTGGAAGGAGTTGGGCAACGATGTCGCGCTGGTGGATGCCTCGTGGCCCGCCGTGGATGAGACCGCCCTGGTCAAGGACAGCATCGAGATTGTCGTGCAGGTGAATGGAAAACTGCGTGGTCGGATCGAAGTGCCCGCTTCCGCGGAGAAGTCAGCCGTGGAGGCTGCCGCGCTGGCGGAGGAGAACGTCGTCCGGTTCACCGAGGGCAAGACCATTCGCAAGGTCATCGTCGTCCCGGGTAAGCTCGTCAACATCGTCGCCAACTAAGCCATCACCGGACACGGAATCCCTATGAATCGCACGTATCAGCTCGCCGCCATGAGCCGTATGGGCTTCGCCCTTGTTCTGGCTTTCCTGGTTGGGGCCTGTGGCTACCAATTGCGGGGCACGGTGTCCCTCCCCGAGGGTCTGGAACGGATTTATCTCCGAACGGACCCGACCGATCTTGAATTCCGGCGCAGCCTGCGTGAGCAGATTCGTGGCGCGGGAGGCGTGGAAGTGGCTTCGCCCCAGGAGGCCGACGGGGTCCTCGAATTGTCCAAGGTGCGCGTTCGTCGTGACCAGGTGACCACCAACGTTTCTGGTGACGCAGTGGAGTACCGCATCCAGCACACGGTGCGATATCGCCTGATTATGCAGGGGCAGGACCCCATCGATGGCAAGGTCGCCGCCACCGGTCGTTACGGGGTCAATCCAACTGATCCCCTGGCCACCGATGCGGAGCGCGATGAACTGGACAGGCGTTTGCAGGCCCAGCTGGGCGCCTCGCTGTTTACCCAGCTGCGTCGCCGTCTGCTCTGATTGCACCCATGGCGCTCCGTCCCGAGGAACTGGCTCGGTCGCTCGAACGGGCATTAAAACCGGTCTACCTCCTCAGCGGCGACGAACCGCTGCAGATGATGGAGGCCGCCGATGCCGTTCGCGCGGCGGCACGGGCCCAGGGGTTCGACGAGCGTCAGGTGTTCCATGTGGATGCCTCCTATGATTGGAGTTCGTTGGCGGGTGAGGCCGATGCACTCTCGCTTTTCGCGAGCCGCCGGGTGCTGGATGTGCGTATGCCCAAACCGACTCCGGGGGCGGAGGGTGCGAAGGCTCTGACGGAGTACGCGGACAGGCCGCCGGACGATACCGTTCTCCTGATCTCGACCGGGCGTATGGATAAACGCGCCCTGGGCGCCAAATGGGTCAGGTCCATTGAGTCGGCGGGGGTCCTGGTGCGGATCTGGCCTGTTGAGTTGACCGCATTACCAAACTGGATCAGCCGTCGGATGCACGACCAGGGCATGGAACCGGAGCCGGATGTGGTCCAACTCCTGGTGGAACGGGTCGAAGGAAACCTTCTTGCGGCAGCCCAGGAGGTTTCCAAGCTGGCCCTCCTGTGCGGGCCGGGTGCCGTGAGCCTGGAGCAGGCGCGGGCAGCCGTTGCGGACAGTGCCCGTTTTGACCCCTACGACCTGGTGGGTGCGGCCATGCATGGGCAGTCGGGACGAGTGGTGCATATTCTTGAGGGTTTGCGGGGGGAGGGGGTTTCCGAGGTGTTTATCACCTGGGTTCTGGCCGACGCCGTGCGTAGGTTGAGTCTCATGGCAAGGTCCCGCGATAACGGCCAATCGTTGGACCAGGTGCTGCGCGCGCAGCGCTTGTTCGGCCCGCGTTTGGCCGCGTACCGGGCCGCGCTGCGCCATGCCCGCTCTCCCGGGTTGGCCCATATCCAACGTGCTTG
>JBMYTY010000036.1:0-6833 GCA_049604855.1 Gammaproteobacteria bacterium
ACTGGTGATCCCCTCAAAGGCCCAGAGCAGCTCGGTGTACACCTCGCGGTTCAGGTCGTAGGGCACGAATGCCGCCGGCTTGATCCGCTTGATGTTCCAGCTGTGGAAATACTCGTGGCTGAGCAAGCCGAGCAGGTTGCGATATCCCTCCGTGGGCGTCTCCATGCCGCGCCGGGGGAGGTCATCGCGCTTGCACATGTTGGAGCTTGATGCGCGATGTTCCAGGCCGCCATAGCCGTCCCCCACCACCAGGATGAGAAAGAGATAACGGCCCATGGGCGGCGTACCCCCGAACAGGTCGATGTGTTGCTCGCAGATCCGTTTCATATCCTCCGCCAGTCGGCGCGTGTCGGTGCCCGGGTGCAGGCGCCCGGTAAGCGCTATCTCGTGCTCCACGCCGCGCGCGCTGAACGACACGCTGAGCTGCGTACCCATCTCCACGGGGTGATCGATCAGTTCCTCGTAGTCGGCCACGCCATACAGGCCGAACCCGCGCGCATCCACCTCCGTGGCGCACATGGACGAGCTGACACGCCATGCTTGGGCATATCCATCGGGCGCCAGGACCTCGACGCTGGCGGCTTGGTCCGCGGCGCCCTGGACGGACAGAAATACGGCGGCCCCGTTGAAATAGGCATGGGTGTCATCGAGGTGCGCCGCCCGGACCGACAGGTCCCAGGCGTACACCGAGTAGGTCACGCTCAATGGCCCCGCACCGGGCGCGACACGCCAGGTTTGCTTGTCCAGTTTTTCCAGGGCGACGGGGGCACCGTCGCGACGCGCTTCCATAGCCACGATGTGTCGCGCGAAATCCCGGATCATGTACGAGCCGGGCGTCCATGCAGGCAGGCCGAGCACCTGGCCCTCCGGGTCAGGTCGGGTCACGGTCAGAGTGACTTCGAACAGATGAGCCGCCGGATCAGCCGGGCGGATGCGGTAATGAATATCGGCCATGGATTGGGCGGGAGAAAGTGGTGGGAGGAGAGGGCAGTGTAACGGCTCCCCGGAGGCCGTTATGGGTTACCCTAGCGCGCTCGATCTCCTTCCCTGAATCAGCGCGAGCCACCCTATGCCCCGTACCGAAAGTTTCGACCGCGATGACCTGCTGGCCTGCGGCCGTGGAGAAATGTTTGGCCCCGGCAACGCCCAGTTACCCGTGCCCAACATGCTCATGATGGACCGGGTCACCCGCATCTCCGACGGCGGGGGCGCCTACGGCAAGGGCGAGATCATCGGCGAACTGGATATCGACCCGAGCTTGTGGTTCTTCGACTGCCATTTCCCGGGCGACCCGGTCATGCCCGGCTGCCTCGGTCTGGATGCCATGTGGCAGATCGTCGGCTTCTACCTGGCCTGGATCGGCAACCCCGGCCGCGGTCGCGCGCTGGGGGTCAACGAGGTCAAGTTCACCGGACAGGTATTGCCCACGGCGAAAAAGGTCACCTACTACATCGACATCAAGCGCGTCATGGCCCAGAAACTGGTCCTGGGTATCGCGGACGGCCGGATGGAAGTGGACGGACGCGAGATTTACACCGCCAAAGGCCTGCGCGTGGGCCTGTTTACCTCGACCGAGGGCTTCTGAGGCCGAACACCGGCCTGATGATTTCGCCCCTCAGGCCAAGCCCGCCGACTCCAGGCGGGCCCTCACCTCGGGATGGGCATTGTGCATCTCGATACTGGCGCCGGTCTCCGACCAGAGTATGTCCCCCACGGCTTTCAAGGCCGTAAGCCCGGAGTCACGCACCTCGGTGGTCTGACTCAGGTCCATGACCCATGCCGCACTGTTGTACTCATTCACGCGGCGGGCCACGTCCATCAAGGGGCCGCGGATGCTCAGGTCGATCAGACGCGGAGCACGGATTCTGACGAATCCGCGGGAGCGTGAGATTTCAAATTCAGCGTTCATGGATAACCCTCGCCGGGCTGCTTTCGCGATCTGCTTTCTCATTGTCGGCGCGACGATAGCCACGTTTTATGACCGTATTCTTTCCAAACCGGGGCGAACGCACTCCCCGGCCACCGCTGTCTGGTAAATTCCGGGAAAATACGGAGCGAGGGAGAAAACGATGCGTTATGCCGTCACATTGTTACTGGCTATCGCGGCGGTCCTGGACCTGCTCTCGGCGCTGGCGCTGTTCTCAGCCAGCGCGAGTGTCACTGAACTTGCGGACCTGGGTGAAAAAGCCGGTCTGGAAACGCTGCTCGGTGAACCGCTGCTGCCTGAGACGAGCGTGGTTTTCCTCACCCTCGCCGATCTGCTTGTCGACGTGGGCACGGCCCTGCTCGCCCTCGCGGCACTGTACGCGCTGCTCAGCCTGGTCACGCTGACCGGGGCCTACTTTGCCTACCGCGAGGACAAGCCGGGCGCCATCGGCGCGGGTGGTGGCAGCGCGCTCCTGCTGGCCTTGATCACCTTCACCATGGCGGGCCCGACGCCATTGCTGGCCGCGGGGCTGATCGGTGGACTCGTCGCCCTCGCCTACGCCGCCAAGCTGTCCCGCGCGCCCCAGGCTCCCGCCAATGACGACATCCCGCTGGGCGACATTTCGGAACTCGACGCCCTGGATCCGTCCCTCGGCCTGGACTCGGAACCAGGCCTGGGTCCATCGCAGGAGCCGGTGGAAAGCCCGCAACAGTCCTCCGATCCGGATTTTTTTGGCGGCGAGCGGGACCAGTTCAGCGATAGCCTGGACAAGCGGAAGGACGACCAAACCGATCGGATTCTCACGCTGCTTGGCGGCGGCGGTGTGGGTATCGCCGTCCTGCTGGGACTCTTACGGTTTCTGGAACTGATCTGAACGGGCCGAATCCGGGCTGACTGATTCAGTCGGGTCCCTTTGAGCGACCGGCGCCGAGCCGGATACGCTTCGGCGGGTCTTCCGCTCTTGCCCACATCGCGGTCTCCCGTTTCAATGGCTACCCGTCGCCCACGGGTTACCATGTCCACCAAAGCGCTCGCGGTCGGGCAAGCCGGGCGGTGCTTTGCACGCAACACACATCCCGCATCACAGCCGGAGGACCCGCATGACCGACAGCGCCGCAAGCGACCAGACCCTACTCGTGGTCGGGGCCGGCGTAAGCGGCATGACGGCGGCATTGGAGGCAGCGGAGTTCGGCAAGAACGTCATCCTGCTCGAGACCCGGGCCTGGCTTGGCGGCCTGCCGCGTCAACTCACGCCCGATCTCCCAGCGCACACCGGGCCGGGCCGGTTCCGACCTGATCTGGTGCTGGAAAACCTCGAGCAGCGTGCTCACGAGGCCGAGGACGGTGGACACCTCAAGGTCCTGACACAGGTCGAGGTCCTCTCCGTCGAACCCGACAGCGGTTCGTACACGGTCAAGGTGCGACAGAACCCCCGCTTCGTGAATGAACGCTGTACCGCCTGCGGTGCCTGCGCGGATGCGGTGGAGGCCGAGTTTGACGATGAGTTCAACAACGGCTTCATGGGCTCCCGCCGCAAGGGCGCGTATCTCCCCCATCCGCATGCGTTTCCCCGCCGTTACATGCTTGACCCGCGCATCATCGGAACCGAAGACGCGCGGCGCGCCGCCGACGCCTGCCGTGAGGATGCCGTGGACCCCGACCAGCAAGCCACGGAATTCTCACTCCGCGTGGGCGCCATCATCTGGGCCACCGGCGCGCACCCCTACTCCGCGAAAACGCTGACGGCCTACGGATACGAACACCGAGCGGATGTCATCAGCTCAGACGAGTTTGAGCACATGGCCGCGAAGACCGGACCGACCGGCGGTCGCATCGTCCGCCCTTCTGACGGAGCCGCGGTTCGCGATGTCGCCTTCGTGCAATGCGCGGGTTCGCGCGACCTCAACCACCTAAGACACTGTTCCGGCACCTGTTGCACCGCCACGCTGCGGCAGGCACGGCGGGTGCTCGACACCTGGTCCCCGGATGACACCGGCGCCATCACGATCTACCACACCGACATCCGGATCAGCGGGGAGTCGGAGACACTGCTCAGCGATACCCGGTCACGCGAGGGAGTCCGCTTCATCCGTTCCAAGGTCTCCACCATCGACGAGGGGACGGATGGGCGCCTGATCTGCCGTGGTGTGAATACCGAGGGCGGCCAAGGCTACGAGAATGCCCACGACCTGGTGGTCCTGGCCGTGGGCATGCAGCCGCGAGCGCCGGGCATTGAGCTCCCCGATGGCACCCACCCGGATGCGGATGGATTCATGCATATGGACGAACCGACCAGGGGGATCTTCCCCGCCGGGACCGCGAGCGAGCCCTTGGACATGGAGCAATCGGCCCGCAACGCTACCGCCGCCGCCATGCGCGCCATCGAGTGGCTTGCACAACAGCACCGCGCCCGATGACCCCGAGCCCGATGACCTCAGCGAACATGAATCCGCTCCGAGCACCACACCCCCCGGTCATCCCCCGCTGCCCCAGCGCTCCCGGACGGAGCATGCGTCCCGCCACTCCGGCCCCGGGTGGACCCGAGGTCTTCGGGCCATGACGCACGCACACGCCCCGACATCCGGCGCGGATCAGGCCATCCTGGTGGTGGGTGGCGGCATGTCCGGCATGAGTGCGGCCCTCGCCACGGCGCGGGCCGGGCAGCGGACCGTCATCGTGGAAAAATCCGCCGTGCTCGGCGGAGCCATGGCGCGCATGCGCGGTTGCACGCCGCGGCGCCCCCCATATACGGATGTGGAGGACACCGGCGTGGCCGAGTTGATCTCGGACATCGAAGCGCACGAGCTCGTCACCGTGTACCGCAACAGCTCGGTCTCCGAGCTGACCGCCCCCACGGGGGATGCCGTCACACCCGGCGGTTTCGTGGCGAAGATCACCGCGGGTGGGGGGGATGATGTCGTCGATCGATTCGGAGCGGTCATCCTGGCGACCGGCTGGCGTCCCTACGATGCCCATCGCCTGGGATACCTGGGCTATAACGACCATGCCGACGTGGTCACCCAGATGGAGCTCGAGGAATTGGCCAAGGCCGCGGATTTCGGCCCCATCAAGCGCCCTTCCGATGGCCGTGCGGTCCGCTCCGTCCTGTTCCTGCAGTGCGCGGGGCAGCGTTCCCTGGTCGAGGGTGAATTGAGCGGTTGCGCCAACCACTGCTGCATGACGGCCATCAAGCAGGCCATGTACTTCAAGGATTCCGATCCTGATATCGAGACCACGCTGTTGTATTCCGACCTGCGCACCCCGGGCGCGCGGGGAGAGCAGTTCCTGCGCGCGGGTCTGAGAAAGGCCGTGACCTTCGTACGTGGACGTTTCGATTCGGTGGTATCCGGCCCCGCCGGACTGATTGCCGGGTTCACCGACGAAATACTGGATGCTCCCCACCGCCAAACCTACGACCTCGTGGTCCTGGCCACCGGGATGCACCCCAACGGCATACCGGTCGATACCCGTAACAATGATAAGGACACCGACCCGGAAGATATCAGCGAGACCGTCCTCGACGCCGTGGTGGGAGACGCCACCCGCCAGCCGCCCCTCGCGGATGCGTACACGGCCGCCGCGCTGCCCGGCCTGCCCTATGCCACCGCCCACCCGGGCATTTTCCTCGCGGGCGCATCGAAACAGCCCATGGATCTGCACAGGGCGATGGAGGATGGCATCGGTGCCGCCCTGAAGGCGCTTCAGAGTCTCAGTCGCGTGGCCCACGGCGAGGGTTCGGAGCGAATGGATAACAAGCCATCATGAACGCAGCGGATACCCAGACCGTGACCGATACGGCGCGCTACGACACGGGTTTTCTGCGCGAGATCGAGACCCATGTCGGCCAAGGCGAATGGCTCAAGATGTGCACCCAGTGCGGAGCCTGCGCGGGTGCGTGCCCATCGGAGCGCGCTGGTGGGCACTCGCCCCAATCACTGTTCATGCTGGTGCGCGCCGGCCAGCGCGAGACGGTGCTGAGCTCCGGAGCACCATGGGACTGCCTGTCCTGCGGCGACTGTGGTGTTCAATGTCCCAGCCGGATTCCCGTGGCCAACATCCTCGCGGGCCTGGCCCACTACGCGGAGCAACTGGGTCTCGCCCCCAGGGAACACCCGAACCGGGTCCTGGCCCTCGCCTGTTGGGACAACATAGAACGCCACGGACGCATCAACGAGGCGGAGTTGGAGACACGGCTGAAATTCAGAGACGGCTTCGCGCAGGGCATCAATCGATGCCTCAACGCGAAGGATCTCGCGGTCAGGCTGATCAAGGCCGAACGCCTCGCCCCCAAGGCACTCGGCTCGCTGATCGGTTTGAATTTCGGCCATCGGGGCGTCAAGGAAAAATCAGGGCTGCGCAAGATTCTGGCGAAGGCCCGTGCCCTGGAGGCGGCGCGCGCCAAGGAGGACGGCGGTGACTAGGCGCTATCTCTATCTTCCCGGCTGCGCGACCCAGCCCGGAGCCTCGGCCTCACACTATCAACGCTCCATTGACACCCTGTGCTCAATGCTCGACCTCGAGTTCGAAACGATTCCGGACTGGAACTGTTGTGGAGCTTCCCTGGCACACGCCGCCGCGGGCGAACTGCCCGGTTTGGCACTGTCGGCGCGGAACCTTGCCCTCGCTGAGCGTATCCGCCCCGGACAGGACGTGGTCATCGCGCGATCCGGCTGCTGGTCGGTGACCCGCGATGCCGCTCATCGCCTGGAAACAGACGGAGAGTTGATGTCGGAGACCAACCAGGCCCTGGCGGAGGCCGGGCTCAAATACGAGGCCAAGCAACGCATCCGTCACTTCATCGAGGTCCTGCTGGATGATGTCGGCGAAGACACTTTGCGCGATCAGGTCAGGCGGCCATTGCACGGTCTGCGGGTCGCGGGGCATGTGGGCTGCCATGCGGACTTTT
>JBMYTY010000036.1:6843-9248 GCA_049604855.1 Gammaproteobacteria bacterium
AGTCCCCGCTCCCTGGACGGACTCATCCATATCGTGGGCGCGGATACCGTAGGGAGATTCAACGGGGTAGAAGCCTGTTGTGGCCCGTTACCGGCCCTGCTTGACCCCAATACGAACAACGCCAAGGCCGATGCCATCCTCACGGGGGCTCGAGACGCTGACGCCCAGGTCATCGTCACCTGCTGTGATTCCTGCCAGCTCGCCCTTGAACTGCAGCAACATCCGTCAGCGGCGACGGACGACGGCGACCCCACCCAGCCGCACCCCATTCCGGTTCTGCTCTACTCCCAGCTGTTGGCCATTGCCCTGGGTGCCAGTGCCAGCGATGCGGGGCTGAACGGCAACCTCATCCCCGCGACGGAACTGCTGGCGGAAACGCAAGGCTGAGAGCCGCCCCCTCCATGGGGACGCACAACGAAAAAGCCCCGCCAAAACCGGGCGGGGCTCTTCAGTGACGTATGCGGACGCTCAGCCGTGGTTCAGCAGGCGCCGCCCCATGGCCGCCAGACCCAGCCCCATGAGCAGTGCAACCGGCGGCAAGGGCAGTGGCGGACCATCGTCCTCCAGGGCCATGCCCGTCACGTTGCCCGGCCCGGCGATGATGAACGAGTCCGCGGAACCGCCGCTCATATCGATCTCGTAAAAGCCGCTGTTTCCACCCGACTCGCGATCGTAGTTATTACCCAGGACCCCACCACCACCGTCGGTGGTAAACGCCTCGTCGGCCACCGCCACCGGTACGGATTCCACCAGGGTGCTCACGAAGGTGCTGGTATCGATGGTGTAGATACCCACCGTGGCATCCAAGCCGAGCAGGGTACCCGCGCTGATGGTGCCACCGCTGAAGGTGATGTCCGCCTGGGCAAAGGCCAGGTCGTCCCAACCGATCCCGGTATTACCGGCGAAGGTGGCCGTTCCGGTGCCGGTGTCGATGGTGTAGAGCGTTCCGCCATCAGCGGCGTACAGGGTGCCGCCCGCGTTGATCGCGATGCCCTCGACACCGACCACTCCACCGCCGAAACCACCGATAAGCGAGGCCGCGCCCGTGCTCTTGTTGAGGGTGTAGAGGTTGCTGCCCTGGGTGGTGTAGAGGGTACCGTCGGTGGCCAGAGTCAGTGCCTGAAGCCCCCCCACCCCGGTGTTGCCGACGGTGGTCACGGGCCCGGATTCGGATTCCACTTCGTAAAGCACACCGGCGTCGGTGACGGCAAACATACCGGCGTGGGCCGAGGCCGCCGTGAGAAGACCGGCGGCAAGAATGAATCGGGCAAGTCGTTTCACATTCATGATGGTTCGGCTGCGATTGGGGCGATGCATCGAGAGAAGCAATATTTATTCCTATTCCAGAACCATCTCCCAGGCTACTGTTTTATCGGGTTTTTGCAAAACTCAGAAAAGGGCCCCGGGGGTTCTTCGCCGGTGTCTGATAACACTCTGTAAATTTTCCTGACAAACGCGGCGTTCCAGAACGAGGGAAACGTCGCGGCCACACCCCCGATCGGAATTCGGGAGCTGAGTGTCATCGCCGTTAATCAAGGACTGAAGCGGACCCGCAACGGCCAGGAGCCCGTGGGGCGGATCGGGTGACGACCGAAAGCTTGCCATGTGCCGCCGCGCACGCTCCTGGGGTAATACCTGATGCCTTCTTCGATCCCATCCATCAAACCGTCATCGTCCCCGTGGCAGGTTCGCGGGCTGTTGTCCCTCACACTCCATCTGAACCCCGGACCGATGAGCAAACCCACCATGTCACACACCTCTGAACGCAAAGATCAACGCTCACCCCGCACCGATTTCGAGGCACTCGCCGAACGTGCCATGGAGCGCGGGCTCAGTCGCCGTGCCTTTCTGGCCGGGGCCGCCAGCTTTGGCGCCTCGGCCTTCGTCCTGGGTGCGGGGGGTCTGGCCAGCCGCGGCGCCCATGCCGGTTCCGCACCGACCGCCCCCCATTGGCTGGGTTTTGAACCCGTGGCCGCGAACTCCGCCGACACCATCAGCGTGCCACCCGGGTTCCGTTGGCAAACCGTCATCTCCTGGGGTGATCCGCTCTGGTCCAGGGGCAGCGCCTTCGACCCACTGACGCGCGGCGACGCCGCCTCCCAGGCCCTCGCCTTCGGCGACAACAACGACGGCATGAGCCTGTTCAAGCACCAGGGGCGCTCCATCCTGGTGGTCAACAACGAGTATGTAAACCTGGACATCATGCACGGCAATCGCGCCTCCAAACGGCCCGAGATCGCCGACGACATCCGCAAGTCCAAGGCGGCCCACGGCGTCAGCGTGGTGGAGATCGAACGGGAAAACGGCGCCTGGCAGCCGGTGCTCGACTCCCCCTTCAACCGCCGCATCACCGCCGACACGCCCATGGACATCACCGGCCCGGCACGCGGCCATGATCTGCTCAA
>JBMYTY010000037.1:0-9219 GCA_049604855.1 Gammaproteobacteria bacterium
GCCCGGCGGATGACGAGGCGGTGATCAGCGGGATCCGTACCCGGCGTGGAGTTATCCAGGGGCGGGGGGCGAACCAGCGCGATTACATCCAACGCATCCGCACCCATGATCTGAATTTCGGTATCGGACCCGCGGGAACGGGCAAGACCTACCTGGCCGTGGCCTGTGCCGTGGAGGCCCTGGAACGCGAGGAGGTGCGGCGGCTGGTATTGGCCCGCCCCGCCGTGGAGGCCGGGGAGCGCCTGGGCTTTCTGCCCGGCGACCTGAGCCAGAAGGTCGATCCCTACCTGCGCCCTCTGTACGACGCCCTATACGAGATGATGGGTTTCGAAAAGGTCAACAAGCTCATGGAGCGCAACGTCATCGAGGTGGCCCCCCTTGCGTTCATGCGCGGGCGGACACTGAACGAGGCCTACATCATTCTCGATGAGGCCCAGAACACCACTCTCGAACAGATGAAGATGTTCCTGACCCGACTCGGTTTCGGCTCCACGGCCGTGGTGACGGGGGACATCACGCAGGTGGACCTGCCGCGAGGTCAGCAATCCGGGCTGCGCCACGTGACCGAGGTCCTCAGTGGCGTCGAGGGCATCTCCTTCACCTTCTTCAAGACGGCCGACGTGGTGCGCCATTCGCTGGTCCAGCGCATTGTTGCCGCTTACGACGGTTGGGATCGCCAGGGTGGGGCCGCGCGGCCTGGCGGGGACAAGCCTGATGCCTCTTGAGGTCGACGTGCTGCGCGCCGAGCCAGCCGGTGTCACGGACGATGAGATTGCCCACTGGGCGACCATCGCCTGGCAATCGGCCGGTGGTGAGGGGGAGATGGGGTTGGGCGTGAAACTCGTCGATGCCCGGGAAAGCCAGGACCTGAACCTGCGTTACCGTGACCAGGACAAGCCCACCAACGTGTTGTCGTTTCCCTTCGAAGCCCCGCCCGGGGTCGAGCTTGGCCTGCTGGGAGACCTCGCGATCTGCGTTCCCGTGGTGGAGAGGGAAGCGCGCGAGCAGCACAAGGGGGCTTCTGCCCATTGGTGCCACATGGTGGTTCACGGCGTGCTTCACCTCATGGGTCATGATCACCTCGATGATGCTCAGGCCCGCGTGATGGAGTCGCTTGAAACGGACATCCTCGCGGCTCTCGGTTATCCTGATCCCTACCTCGTGTAGCGCGCCAAATCCAGTGTCGTGCGCCAAGCTATCTGGAACTTAAAACGGCCCCATTTTCCGCCATCCTGAGATGCCCGTTGTTACGACTGATCCGGAGCCGCGCGAGCACGGCGACCGGCTCACGGTCGAATTCATATATCGATGACAGAAGAACCCAACCCTCCCAGTACCAACGGTTCCGCCGCCGGACGATCCTGGTTTGACCGCCTCAGCCAGATGTTCTCCAGCGAGGTGCGGGACCGGACCGAACTCGTAGATACCCTTCGCGAAGCCCGCAACCGCGGTCTGATCGGGGATGACGCTCTTGGAATGATCGAGGGGGCCATCGAAGTCGCCGACATGCAGGTGCGCGACATCATGATCCCGCGCGCCGAAATGGACGTGGTGCCGCGCGATGCGACGCCCGAGCAACTGTTGCCGGTGATCATCGAGTCGGGGCACTCCCGCTTCCCCGTGGTGGGTGATACCCGGGACGAGGTGGTGGGCATCCTGCTGGCGAAGGATCTTCTGCGCTACTTCGCCGAAGGCGAAGCGGGCTTCGACCTGAAAGAGGTGATCCGCTCCCCGGTGATGGTGCCCGAGAGCAAGCGCCTCAACGTGATGCTGCGTGAGTTCCGGCTGAGCCGGAATCACATGGCCATCGTGGTCGATGAATATGGTGGGATCGCCGGGCTGGTCACCATCGAGGACGTGCTCGAGCAGATCGTGGGTGAGATCGATGACGAGCACGACTACGAAGAAGACGACGACGAGATCCGACGTCATGGACCCAACCGATACACGGTCAAGGCGCGCACCGGGGTGGAGGAATTCAACACCTATTTCCAGTCGGAGTTGAGCACCTCCGACTTCGATACGGTGGGTGGTTTGGTGACCAAGGCCCTGGGCCACCTTCCCCGGCGCGGTGAAACCGTGATCATCGACGGTTTTGAGTTCAAGGTGCTGCGCGCCGGCAGCCGCCGCGTGCACCTGTTGCGCGTCACCCTGACTCCGGGTGACGGCGACGATGGCGAGCCCTCCCGGGGGCATTGACCGAAACGGTCCGGGGCCTTGATCCGGCGCTTCGACAGCACCTGGCTCATGTGGGCCATGGCCCCTCTGTTGGGTGCGACGCAGGTGTTCGCCTTCGCGCCCTACGGATATTCGTGGCTGATGCCGCTGACCTTGGCGGCACTGTTCGTGTCCTGGTTGAGACGCCCGGACCTGGCCCCCTGGACCGGCTTTTTGTTTGGACTCGGTGTGTTTCTGCACGGCGTGTCCTGGGTGTACATCAGCATCCACAACATCGGACAGGCTCCGGTACCCCTGGCGGTCGTTCTCACGCTCTTGTTCGCCGTATTCCTGGCCTCTTTCGTCGCGTTGGCGGGGTGGATCGTGCGTTGGGGGCTAGGCAGGCGTGTTCACGCAATAGCGTTGATCGTCCTGGCCTGGTGGCTTACCGAGTGGTTGCGTTCCTGGCTGTTCACCGGTTTTCCCTGGCTTCTGTCCGGCTACGGAGTCGCCGAAACGCCTCTGGCCGGTTGGGCGCCGATATTCGGTGTTCACGGTTTGAGCCTGGCCGTCGTGGTGACGGCGGCCTGTGGCGCCTGGGGTGTCCTGCATGCGCGATCAGCGCGTGCCATTGCCTTGATCTCGTTGCCGCCACTCATGCTCTGGGGCTCGGGTCTCGCGCTGCAGTCGGTGACCTGGACGCGCCCCGTGGGCGAGCCCGTCAGCGTGGCCCTCGTGCAGGGCAATACCGAGCAGGTCAGCAAGTGGCGCCCCGAACAGCGCACGGCAATCATGGCGGACTATCGACGCCTGACCCTGCCCCATGCCGGCGCGCGCTGGATCATCTGGCCGGAGACGGCAATTCCCCTGTTTCTTCACCAGGCACGCAATGGATTCCTCGCCCCCCTGGCGCGGGAGCTATCGGAAGCCGGGTCCACGCTCTTGTTGGGTATCCCGGTCTATCACCAGTCCGACGGCCGGTATTTCAATGGATTCGTGGCCTTGGATCAGAGTGGTCTGGAGCAGGCCACCTACCTCAAACGGCATCTGGTCCCGTTTGGTGAGTTCATTCCCCTGGAGTGGTTGATCCGACCGGTCATGGACTGGATCAACATGCCCATGAGCGCCTTCTCGGCGGGTGAGCCGGGGCAGAGTTTTGAACTCGACGGCGTAGCGATCGCGGTCTCCATCTGCTACGAGGATATCTTCCCGGTCGAAGCGGCCGAGTCCGCGCGCGGGAGCGGTGTCCTGGTCAATGTCAGTAATGACGGTTGGTTCGGTCGCAGCGCGGCGGGTGCGCAGCACCAGCAGATGGCCATGTTGCGTGCCCTTGAGAACCAGCGGCCCATGTTGCGCGTGTCCACCACCGGGGTGACCAGCCTGATCGCGTTCGATGGCCGGGTGGTCAAGGCCTTGCCCCAGCATCGCCAGGGCGTTCTGAACGTAAGCCTTCAACCCCGGACCGGCGAGACTCCTTTTCAGCGTTGGGGTAACCTTCCGCTGCTCACGCTCATGGGGATCGCATCGCTGGTACTGATTCGTCTCGGGCTGCGTCGGACATAAGAAGTCGGGTGCCGCTTGAACGCCAAGCAGGGCGTTGGTTTCGGATGGAGCATTTCTTCCTAAAAATTAAGGGTTTACCCGGGCTTTCGCGATATGGGTACAGGGTCGGCAAACTGTAAATAAAGTTGACTCTGGATGCTCGTGTTTCAGCAAGCTTTCCCGACTATTCGAGCTGGACTGCATATAAAACAATCAGTTACAGCGTTTATTGAGATTAAAACTGTAAAAAAATTTGGAAACCTGTTGATTTGGCTTTTCTTTGGGCTACCATCCCGACCATAACCCGGAGTCGATACTTGGGGGCGTTGTCATTGGAGCGGCGGCGTGGATCGAACCGGGGGTCAAAGGGGGATGCCCCGCCAACGAACATCATCATGTGGCGTAGCACTGACAGAACAAAAACAGGCAATAACGGCGGAGCCCGGGTCAGTGGTGCTCCGCTGCTCGCGCTGGTGTCCGCGCCCCTGTTGCTTCTGTTGTCGGCCTGCTCCACCACGGAAAAGCTTGATATGCAGAGTGATCGAGAGGCGAATGCCCGCGCCGATCGCATTGCCCTGGAGCCTTCCAAGAGCATCGTTCTCGATCACCCGCTCACCCTCAAGGAAGTGATCGACATCGGCCTGCGCAACAACCTTGATCTGCGCATCGCTCTTTTTGAGCGGCAAATCTCCGATGACGACGCCCTCGCCCGACGCCTGGAGGCGTTGCCGGACCTGGAAGCGAATGCCGGAATCCAGGGCAGAGATTCAAACGAAGTCAACGACAGCTTCGACTTCAACCTCAATCAGGTGAATACCAGCTCCACGTTCTCCGAACCTCGGGACAAGGCGACGGCCAGTCTCCAACTCACCTGGAACGTGCTCGACTTCGGCGTCTCCTATGTGCGCAGTCGGCAGGCGCAATTGCAGATCGAGGTTCTGGAGATGCGCCGCCGCCGTCAGGAGCAGCTCCTGGCCCTCGAATTGACGGAGGCCTACTGGAAAGCGGCCCTCGCCGAGGACGCCCTCGACTACGTGCGCAAGGTGGAGGCGGAGCTGCAAGCCCAGAAGGGTGCCATTGAGCGCAGTGTGAACGATGGCGGGCTCGACCCCATCGCCGCCAAGGAGGTCGAAAAGCGCATCCTCGACATCGCCCTGTCACTGCGTGATCTGCAAGCGGATATCGCCAGTGCCCGTCTTGATCTCGCCCGGCTCATGGGGCTGAAGCAGACCACCCAGTTCCGCCTGGCGCGCGAGCCCATCCGCCCCATCCTGGCCGAACTGCCGCGCCCGGAAAATCTCAACACGGACCATCTTGAGGATTACGCCCTCATTCATCGGCCGGAGCTGTTCGAGCAGGATCTGAGCAAGCGCATCCAGCGCGATGAAGTGCGCGCCGCCATGCTGTCCATGTTCCCCAGCCTGAATTTCAGTCTCTCCGGTAATTACGACAGCAACGCCCTGCTGCACAGCCAGTCCTGGGCCCTCGCCGGGGCGAACGTGGGATGGAACCTGCTCCGTCTGCCCGCCTTGTATGCCCAGAAAAAGTCCGCCGAGCGCGGTCTCGCGCTGACCGGCGTGCAGCGGCTTCAGGTCACCGTCGCCGTGCTCACCCAGGTGCATATCTCCCGGCTGGACTACGCCATCGCGGCCGATCGCTTCCGGCTCTACGAAGAGTCTTATCGGCTCACCAATGACCTGATGAACATGACCCGCGAGCGGAATCTCGCGGGGTTGCTGTCCAACCTGACCGTGTCCCAGCGCCTGCTCGAGGATATGGCCGCCAAGCTGCGCCGAGACCAATCGGTGGTCGATCTGATCATCGCGCACCGGCGTCTGCTTACCAGCCTGGGGGTCGACCCCCGACTGTGGGACCGGACCGTATCCGACCTCGGTCTGGATCAGCCGGTGCTGGCACTGCGCGAGGCACCAGCCGCCATGAAGTCGGAGGGTGAAGAGAGCGGCGAAGCCATGTCGACGCAAGGCGGTTCAGCGTCGGCCGATCCGGGTGCCTCGTCCTATCAGGACCGGGGCACGACGGGTGATGGCGGGGCGACGGACGACACCCGGGCTTCGATGGACAACGAGTCGGCCCAGCGTTCGCGCCTGATGAATTCAGATCCTTATCGTGGGTCCGCCGCCAATGAGGTGGATCAAGCTGGGGTGGATCAGGGTGCCGTGGATCAGGGTGAGGAGCAGATGAGTACCAGTGGCTCCGGTACGGTGGCGCCCGCTCCACCGCCGTCGCGGGATGTGGCGCCAGCCAAGCCCAATCGGGCCTACGGTTCCGGTGGCGAAGGTGGAGTGACCATCGGTCCGTGGCGCGGTCCGCAGTCCTCCATCGAAGCACCGCCGAGGTTGGCCGGTGAGGGCGTGCGGGCGGCCTTGACCTCCGCCGTGCAGCGGCCCGTGACCGAGCCGACGGCCGTGCTGGCGAAGTCCGGCGATTGGGGCGTGCAGGTCGGTGCTTTCCGCAAGCTGGAAGACCTTCGCGATGTGGTTCGCAAGGCGCAACAGGTGGCCCCCGAGTTGTTGGGGCAGTCCAAACCATCGGTGGATCGTGTGAAAACCGTGGAAGCGGCGCTGCTGCGAGGGCGTTTCCCGGGCTTTGACGAGCGCGAGGCACGCCGGGCCTGTGGTGTGCTCAAAGGCGCGGGAATGGATTGCATCGTGGTTCCCCCGGTCCACTGAGATCATGGGGCGGAAGCGAGGCCTATACCGTCTCGCTCCGGGCTTCGGCCCGCGTGATGCCGGGGCCGCGCGGCCGGTGGCGCTAATACCCTCTGAAGCCGGATCAGCTGTGTCAAACCGCGCCGGTGCATGGTCTCGCGCGGAGTGTTTCCAGGGATGAGCCCAAAACAGCCTCTATGTACACGGGGGGATCCGTAATGGGCGGCGTGAAAATTGCATCGGATAAGCAAAATCAGGAAAAAACGTCTATACCTGTAAACAAAGTTTGCAGGGGTCCCGCTTGGCTGTGGCCGACCCGCCGCGCCGAGGGCCCCTATAACCCGTCCGAACACCACGGGCAGGAATGACATCATGTTGAAGCTGATCAAACTTGAAGACCGCATCGTCCTGGATGGTGCCGCCATGATCGAGGCGGCCGAGCAGGCCGTGGACGCGGCGCTGGAATCCAGCGCCGCCGGGCTCGATGCGCTGGGTGACGCGGGCGCGGAGGCGCTGACCGATCTGGCCTTGGCGCCGCTGCAGGACAAGGTCGATGCGGTGGTGGATACCATCCTCAGCCCCGACGCGCCCGAGGCCGAGAGCCTGGTGCTGCTCTCCCGCGCCGTGGAGAACTTCGACATGCTGCGTGACTACGCGGCCGTCAATCACTCCGTACTGCCCTTCGATGATTTCTCGTCGGGGGTGGAGAGCCGGGCCGGTGAGGTGGTGATCATCGACCCACGCGTGGACGGGGTGGAGGAACTGGTCAGTTCGGTGTCCCCGGCGGCGCAGGTGTTCGTGCTGGATCGTGACCGGGATCCAATCGACCAGATATCCGAGCTGCTCGCGGGCCGGAGCGGGGTCAATGCCGTCCATATCGTGGCGCACGGTGGCTCGGGCAGCCTTGCCCTGGGTGACACCCTGGTCGATAGCGGAACCCTTGCCGCGCGATCCAGCGAAATAGCCTCCTGGGGCGGTTCCATGAGTGATACGGCCGACATACTGGTCTATGGCTGTAACGTGGCGGAGGGCGATAAGGGGCGTGCCTTCGTGGACCAGTTCTCCGAGCTGACCGGCGCTGACGTGGCGGCTTCCGAAGACCTCACGGGGGATGCCGCTCAGGGTGGCGATTGGGACCTGGAATACTCCGCCGGACTGGTTGAAGCACGTGCCGCCTTCAGCAAGGCCGTGATGGAGCGCTATGCCCATGTACTGGAGATTGCCGTGCCCACCGATCTCACGGGGACGGTCGCAATGTGGTTCGACGCGGATGACAACGCCACCGTCGAAACCGGCGCTGAGGAAGATCCCAGTTCCCTTGCGGGTACCTACGCGGGTCATTACGACGTTATCGCGGACGGGACTGATGCCACGGACGGACAGGAGGTCAACTACTGGAAGGACAAGTCGGGCAATGCGCACAACGCCTTCCTCGATGACGATACCGCTCAGTCGTACCAGGGTATCGGAACAGTGGCGGATTGGCTGCCCACCTACGACGTCGGGGCGATCAACGGGCGCAATGCCTTGTATTTCGATGGAACGGACAGTCTTGCCATCCTGGATCATCAGACCATCGCGCAGGAAAGTCGTACCTCGATCGACGCCACCACCAACGACTTCATGAACTTCAATGATTTCTCCGTGTTCACGGTGATGGTGGCCGAGGGGGCGGACGGCACGCCGCAGGCCGCCAACGGGATTTTCCTCTCCGCTTCGGAAGACGGTGGTGCGTTTGGGCGCGCGTACTTCCGCTATTACGACAGCAGCCCCAGCCCGGCCAAGCTGACCAGCCTGGCCATGGAAGTGAGCGGAAGTAATTCTCCGGCCAGCGCCGGCAGGGCAACAATCTTCGATCCGGGCCTGTTCAGCGCGCCACTTCCGACGACGCTGTATACGGCGACTTATAACCAATCGAATGACGATACCGGGAATCCCGGTTATTACGAATCCAAGATATATCAGAGCGGCGAATTCGGTGCCGGTATAACCGCCGACAAACCCAATACCACCATCGACCAGATCACCATCGGTGGTAACCGCAACGACGACGTGCACAACGCCGGCGCCTCGTTCCAGGGCTGGATGGCGGAGATGATCATTCTCGATCACGACGCCACGGAGAACACGGTGGGTTTCGCGTCCGAGACCGTTTCCGGCGGCGCGGGCAGTGACATCCTGGTCGATGCGAACGTGGCGCTGACCGAGGGGGAGCGCTTCCAGATCGAGTCGTACCTATCCGCCAAGTGGGATACGGGCCTTGCGGTGGCCACCATCGTGTTGGATGGCGCGGATAATGACGACAACCTGACCTGGGATGTCAGCACCCTCAACGCCATCAATGCGCGCGCGGAATCCGGCAACCTGCTCGACGTGGTGAAGACGATCGGTACCGGTGGTGATACCACGCTGACCCTCACCTCCAGCGCATCGACCACAGGGGCGGTGACCACCGGCGCGAGCGCCAACCAGCTCACCGTGGACGATGTGCAGACCTTCCTGCGCACCCTGAAGATGGAATCCGGCACGACCACCGGTACGCGAACCATCACCTACACCTGGGCCGGCTTTGCCGGGACCGGTAACGAGGACGGTGGCGGGCAGGACGTGATCACCGTCGATGTGCTCGCGGCTGAACAACCCTCGATCATCAACTGGGCCGATGGATCCGGCACCTACACGGAAAATCAGGTCACGGCCCTGGACCTCGAGCCCGGCGAATCGGCGGGTATCACCGATGGCGGTGGCTTCGAGGGCGGTCAGTTGGTGATCGACCTCAAGGGCCAGGCGGATATGTCCGGCTTCACCGTGGGCCTGGATGGGGACACAGGCGGCGACACGGTGTCCATCG